>NZ_JBXXZH010000253.1:0-12947 GCF_059640475.1 Calothrix sp. CBUCES-K 9914 | reverse complement strand
CCAATAAAGATTTGCGCGAAACCCTTGATTTTTCAAGATTTTTAGGGAACGAATCAGCCCTGCCGCGTGGAAGGGGGGTTAAAAACCTCCTCTCTTTTCCCCCCTTATTAAGGGGGGTGGGGGGGGATTTTGATCGAATACACTATAGCAGGCGCCTATTTAAAAATTCAGCTTTACGTATATTATTTACAAATAGGTGATAACACTCATTAGACGCAAATGAAAAGAGAGTGACAGTCCAAGGGTATTAGGTATTGTAGGCTAAAGAATTAAACCAACTTCCGTATAAAGGCTTAAATAAAAGTATTTCTCATATCCCACTGAAGAATGAAGCACCATAAGCTAATCAGAAGTCTACTAGAAGGGTAAGGCGCCAGAGAATCAGTGAAGATTAACTGTCAATGTCGCCCAAGTATAGTAGTAACTAAATTCAGAAGGGTACGTAAATGTTTTATCACACCAAGAAACTTCAATATTTTAAGCCGCCCACAAAGCCAGATGCAGTTTACGCAAAGAAGGTTCAGGAACTCATCGGTGGGACTTTTGGAGAAATGACTGTAATGATGCAGTATTTGTTCCAAGGGTTTAACTGTCGTGGTCCAGCAAAATATCGCGATATGTTGCTAGATATCGGTACTGAAGAAATTGGTCATATCGAAATGCTTGCAACAATGATTGCTCACCTTTTAGATAAGGCGCCTATCAAAGTGCAAGAAGAAGGAGCGAGTGACCCAGTTGTAGGTGCAGTAATGGGTGGCACAAGTACGCGCGATGTAATCATGGCAGAAGCAATGGCTATGAACCCACAACATCTAATTGTTTCAGGATTAGGTGCAACTGCTGCTGATAGCGTTGGTTATCCTTGGAACGGTCGGTTCATCATTGCCAGTGGTAATTTAATGGCTGACTTCCGCTCTAACCTTCATGCAGAATCACAAGGACGCTTACAAGCGGTGAGAATGTATGAAATGTCAGATGACCCAGGTGTAAAAGATACACTGTCATTTATGATTGCGCGCGATACAATGCACCAAAACCAATGGCTAGCAGCACTTGAAGACTTGAAGTCAGAGGGACTTGAAGACACACCAGTGCCAAGTTCCTTCCCATTACAACTAGAAAAACGCGAATTTGCATACCAATTCTGGAATCACTCCGAAGGAACCGAAAGTGCAGAAGGTCGTTGGGCAAAAGGTCCTTCAATGGATGGTAAAGGTGAATTTGAGTATGTTGCAAACCCACAACCACTAGGCCCAGAACCTCAACCTCCACAAGTTGACCCACGTCTGCACGGTACACCAATAGACCCCTCAATCAATACTACTTCCATGTCATCACCTGGCGCCTCGTCGATGCCATCTGATGGAATAGTAAAAGAAGTTGACAGACGAGCCAGACAATAAGGATGTCTAACTGTACAAACCCACAAAACTTCCAAAACTTAAATCAACATCTTGTGGAACAGGCATCCTGCCTGTTCTTCATCCAAGGTGCCCATTCTTTATTTAGGGCGCCTATTTTTTATATAAAGCGGGCAGGGATGCCCACTCTACAAGAAAATATTGGAAATCAAGATTTAAGATATAAAGTATTATAATGACTATTAGCTAGAACATTTATCGCTTATAGTTATTTAAAGGAATATTTACAATGACTCAAGCAGCATCAAAAATTATAACTGTTGATGAGTTTATCAAAGAATATGCTGATAATGAACGCTATGAGCTAATCGACAAAGAGTTAATTGACATAGAACTAACTGGACTACACGAGCAAGTTGTTGGCTTAATTGGAAGAAAACTTAATGTGCAAATTGACCACCATTATCCAAATTATTTTATTCCCCATCGATGCCTTATTCAGCTTTTAGGTGTAGATACAGCTTTTCGTCCCGATGTAATTGTATTGGATAGTACTCGCTTAGTCAATGAACCGTTGTGGCAAAAAGAACCAGTAATTACTTTTGGAAGCACAATTAAACTTGCTGTAGAAGTGGTCAGTACAAATTGGCAAAATGATTACGCGCGTAAAGTAGAAGATTATGCAATGTTAGGGGTACATGAGTATTGGATTGTAGACTACCTTGGCATTGGAGGAAGAGAATATATAGGTAAACCGAAACAACCAACAATTACAATCTGTACTTTAAATCAGGATGAGTATCAAAGGCAATTATTCCGAAATGAAGATACGTTAATTTCGACAACTTTTCCAAATCTTACGTTAACAGCTAAACAAGTCTTTGAATCAGCAAGATGAAATATAAGCAATTTGTGCAGCAGCTTGCTGGATGAATTATTTATCTAGGCAAGCCACAGCACACATATAGAATCTAATCAAGAAAAAGGTGGGATAGAAGAGGGTAAACCAACTCGCATAAATAGTCTTGCAAATGCTTGGGAAAAATGCTCTAAATAGGGAGATTTTAACCGCCACCGGGAGCCTAAATTTGTAGCGTGTTTTAACAAATATTCATAAGGCAAAGTGTATATTTGTCGTAAATCTACAACTAATGCTTCTCTGTTATTTTCTGGAGTTTCTGGAGATGCAAGCAAATGTAAGCCCTCTGTTCTACCTTTTAGGACATCATTCCACCTACCGTTTTTTGCAAAAGCAGGATTAGCTTCCTCATATTCCACAACAGGGAAGATTGGACACAAGATTACTTGATTAACTTTCTTATTATCTAAGTCGCAGCTTTGAGTTACAACAATTAAATCAAATATCAATTAACGCTTCAGTTATAGGAGCGCGTGAGTAGCGTGTTTGTGCTTGCATACTAACTATCTTAAACTGCCTTGGCTATAGAGACAACGCTTTCTTAAAGTGCCTTTACAATATCCTAGTGCTTCTTTATGATGGATTTTGCCCGGAGTAATGGTGATAAAAAACCGAGTGCAAGGCGAATACTGCTCAAACAGCTACATTAAAATCAGCTAAGTATATTTTCGCATTTTAATATATTCCGCAGCTTTTTTCGGTGAGAGTTTGACGCTTGAGTTATTACTACGAATGTAGAAAATCTCCTCTTCTTTACCATTTTTGTCTTTCATTTTGACCCAAACAGGATTTGGTGATGGCTGTACAGTAACTCGACATACATCTTTATTGCTTACCTTATGAAAAGTGATGCGGAAGTGACTACCAAATTCTTGTCCTATCTCCCTCAATAACAGGTCATTGTTTAAAAACAGCATGTAACCGTCATTGTTCTTCTTTTTCAAGGTTTGATAATCATGATCTAAGCCATGAGGTTTGCCGTCATCGTCAATTCCGATAAATAAATTTCCGCCATTGGTGTTTAAGAATGCTGCAACGGTTTTAACTATCTCATGTTCTATAGCTTTATCTTGCTTATTTTCTCGCAAATTCCAACGCGCGGTAGATTTAAATTCGGTTTGGTCATTCTCACCTTGTTGAATTAATGG
Source organism: Calothrix sp. CBUCES-K 9914 (assembly GCF_059640475.1). Lineage (NCBI taxonomy): Bacteria > Bacillati > Cyanobacteriota > Cyanophyceae > Nostocales > Calotrichaceae > Calothrix > Calothrix sp. CBUCES-K 9914. The sequence goes on along the minus strand of NZ_JBXXZH010000253.1, from coordinate 9,519 downwards.
CACTATTTCAGCATCTTTAGATATAGGCGCCAAGCTTTGATAGGCAGTTAAGGCATCTTGTTTAACTTGTTCTGGAACAATGGGGAAAGTACTGAGGATATATTTAAACTCTTCTTCGGTTAAACCATAGAGGTGAGCTATCATTCCGTCAAGTTCCGCGCGGAGCTTTGCTCTTTCGCTTTCGTCGGTGGCGCCGTTTGCATGGTAACCTAGTCCTACTTCCTGCGCGAGTTCGTCAAATTCAGGAGTAGTGCAAATTAGTTTTGCCGCGCGTTCGACTATTTCATTGAAGTACGGGGCGCCTTCTGTTAAACGTGGAACAGGTAACTGGTAAACATAAAACATATTGCAATGAGATGTAACTTTCTGACGAATTATAAAGTCGCAAGTGAAACTATTAAGTAAAGAGCAAGCAAATAATAATTCATCATTTTTGGAAAGTGGGTCTGACAATACTATAGTATTTCCTGCAAAAACGTTTGGTGGAAGAATCGCTGCAATCATTGTCCTCTGATTAGTGCTTGACGCTACATCTCTAAAACCTAAACGGTAGCATTGATAATTAAATGTTTGACCGCTATCCACCTGATTTCGTTTTAATAATGCTTTTCTACCTTCACGTTCATCTATCCAATACCTAGGTTATGTATAGGTATTAGTAAATTGATGAATTATCTTACCTTCATACAGGGGAAGCATACCTTTTCCCGGCTCCTTATAAAAAAGAAAAGCATCATCTGTCATATTAAATTCACGATGAAGTTCTAAGTTCCATTTATCAGAAAACTTTTCACCTAACAAGGGAAGTTTAGTGATTTTTTCAGCAATGTGAAAATCAATCTTGTTCTTGAACTCCGTTACTGAGAGAGAATCAGGTGATAGTTTTTGTACTAAATCAAGACTAATTGATAAACTGTTATCTTTGGGAAAAGTTTGTAGCTCTTGATAATCTTGCCGCATAAAAGCTGCAGGAAAATCTTTAGTAACGCCTTCTTTTTCAAAAGTTAGAATTGCAAATTTAAAACTTCGATGAACTCCTTCAAAAATAGTCTTGCGGTTTTCAAAACAAAATAATCCAGTAATTGTGGTTTGGTTGAATAGCATTTCTCGAAGCTTTTTAGCTCCTAAATCGGTATAAATACCACTTGGTATAACGATTCCACACTCACCTCGATCACGCAATAGATTAAAACATTGCTCTAGAAATAGTTTATAAAGATTAACATCTTTTCCGTGACGTTTGCCATTAATTATCGGAACTTGATTTTTATATTGTTCAGCAAATCTAAAATACTCTCTTTGATGGTTATAATAGCTTTGATAATTAAGCCATGCTTTTTGAATTTGAGAATCTGTTAATAAACGCTTTAGCTCAATTGTGAAATCTTTGATATCCATCTTTTTTTTAGAAACTAACTCACTATATCCAGAGCAAAATTACTTTGCATCTGCCTGAAAAGTTTCCCACGGTGGGTTTGTAATAATTGCGTCAAAACCACCTCTTTCTAATACTTTATCAAAGTGATAACCCCAGTGAAATGGTTTCAATGATGCAATATCGTCTATTTTTAAGACACGCTTCTTGGACTTACCAGTTAATTGAACTTCCTCATATTTTATACTAAGTTTTTGACTAAATTCATCCAGTAACAAAGAATTTAACTTTTCTTGTGATTTTTTATTGAGGTTTTCAATGTGTTTACGTAAGTTTAACAATCTTGCATCTTGATGCGTTCCTTCATCTCCGGTAGCTAGTTTCTCTTCACCGGGTATAAATGCGTGTTTCTTGTAGAGTTCTATTGACTGATTTTTATCTTCTAAAATAGCTTTGTACTGGTTTGCTGCTAGAGACTGTAAGAGATTACCTTGTTTAGAATTTCCTACTGTGTCAAACGCGGTTTCATCAACTTTGATTAATCCTATCAGCGAATTACCCGCCATAATATTAAAGTCAATATTAGGTAGTGGTTCTAATTCGTTTACATCATGGGCAGAAGATACTAAAGCTAAGAATAGACGTAATTTTGCGATTTCTGTCGCTTCCTCCATGATGTCTACACCATAGAGGTTATCTGTAACGATACGTTTTTTGATATAATAAGGTAAAGACTGGTGTTTTTGTTCGAGTTGTTTGATCTCTATTTTTAGATTCGCATCTCCCATTAGTTTTATTGTACCAATTACCGCACTGTAAACTTGAATTAGGGTTTTCATTGCGGCAATAAGAAAGGCGCCACTTCCGCAAGCAATATCTAAAATGGATAAGTTGGGAAGAATATCTTTAATTAGTAAGCGACAGATATTAGCATCTAATTTTAGGAATAGTTCGTTAATATCCTCAAATGATTTATACTTGTCTGATAGTGCGTTATTAACACGGTCTATAATTAATTTGTATATTGTTCTGTCACAAAGGTATTCAGTTATTTGTGGTCTTGTGTAATAGGCACCAAATGCTTTTTGGTTAATATACTTTTCAAAGATATATCCTAAAACGTCAGGATTTATTTCATCGTCTTTACCTTCTGGAGTGTCATCTAAGTTCCAAGAGTAACGCGCGAATAAGTCTAAAACTTTTTGAAATGCTTCATCAGCTATTTTTATACTGTAATCTTGCTCAATGCGATGTTTCAAAAATAATCCACCATTTAAGTACTTAATATTTCCCACTAATGTCTGTACAGAGGGGTCACGGTCGCTTTCTGGTTTGGCAAAAGATTCAAAAAATAAGACTTTGAGGAACTCGCTGTAAAATAAATCTTGACCACGCTGCTTACTTGATTCTAATTTATTCTGTAAATATTCAAAATCACCGTTTGGTTTATTATTAGACTTATCAATAAAGCCTTTACGTTGGAGAAAGTAAACAAACATCAAACGATTTAAGATAACAGAAGTATACCAACGTCTGTCATTTTCGTTATTAATCCCTTTAACGTAACCCAAAAACTGCTTATGCTCTTCTTGAAAATCTTTATAAAACTGTTTTGTAACTCGTTCGACATCAAAAGCTTTTTGTAGTCGATGAGCAATCTTTACTACCGATAGACTATCATCTTCGAGTTCGGTGATATCAATTACTAAAGCACCTAACTTACTCAAGAATAAATCACCAGGTTGACCTTTTATATATAAGTGGTCACGAATATATTCTTTATTTCCTTCGCGCTTTACCCAATACCAAAGACTACGAGTGCGTGTTGCATCAATAAAAATCAGCAGGTTTTCAGCTTTTAATTTTGTAACCTGTTGATGAATGGCGCCACGAACTTTTGCTTCGGGAATGGCGCCATCACCTGCTGTGACTTCAAAGACAGCTACACCTGAAGCCTCAGCGATACACTTATAGTTATAACTTTTCTCGTCAATTTCCACCTGCACAGCTTTTTTACCTGTCGGTTGTGACCAACCTAACTCCTCTATGAATAAATCCTCGAATTGAAAGTTATAGAGCAAATCCCTTGTGCTATGGAAATTGAGTGCCATGATATACCTACCCTGTACAATAACAATAGAAGTTTCTGTAGAAATTAGTGAGCATAAAAAATTTGCCCATAGACCTGAGTCTTGGAGCTATAACCCTTGTTATATGGGGTTAAATTTATGAAAAATAATAATACTGTTTCTGTAATAACCCTTATGGTGCCAGAAACGGCTCAGTTATTTTACTTACTAGTAAATACTGAGTATAAGCCTTTATACTGAATTCAACCGTGTACTTCAGGATAAAATTTGCCTGTATAAAAATAATTTTGAAATTTGGCGCCGATATTAAATCTTGATAATTGCTCTAATCTATAACCAGCATATGTTTGGGTAACGCGCGGAAATTACTTAAGCTAATCAACACTCTACCTAAAATCGCCTGCGTAGAATGAAAGTATAAGTGTTATTTATTACTAATCTAATTTATTGAATTAAGTACTAATACTGTGGGTGATTAGATTGGTCAGATTCCCGGTATAACAAAGTAGAGACTTCATTAATGGAGTCTCTACAGGGGCTTTGGATATTACGTGTATATTTAAATTACGGTAAATCGGATGTAAATTCCTAAAGCTGCTTTATGACAACATCGGTGAATCTTTCATAAGGAGCTACCCCAACGATAGTTTCTATGAGAGTTCCATCTTTGTAAATCATCACTACAGGAATGCTGCGTATCCCCAGTCTTTTAGCAAGACTTTGATTTTCACCAAGGTCTACCTTAAATACTTTGACACGACCATCATATTCTTCAGCTAATTTATCCATCAGAGGAGCAATCATCTTACAAGGTCCACACCAAGTTGCAGTAAAGTCAAATACAACTAGTCCACTGTTGGTCAAAAGTGAATCGAATTCTTGTTCTTGAACAAATTCAACTGTTTTCACAGGCACCCTTTTTTTGATTTTAATATTATTGTTAATTCGTGCAAATCTTAGTACATATTTTCTTGTCAATGGGTTTTAATGGTACAACCTAATGATGCTTTATCAAGCATAGGTTTTTAAGACTTAAACCAAATTTATTTTTTCTAGGAGATTAAATGTTTTATGGTGAAAGCTATTTTGTTATTTACCCTTGAAAGCCTCTGTATTATACAAAGCTTTGTAAAGCTAATATCATAAACTAATTAAAACTTTAAAAAACTTAATAAATCCGATAACAGCTTGTTACAACAGGGAACTCCAAATTCCATCCTACGGTTTTCAGCTTTTAATCTGTACATTTAATATATTTCTACTCCAGCCATTTTCTATTACTTTTGGTATATACCAAAGTCTAGCTGAAGGTTCTTTCACAACCTCCAAAATAACTATATAACCACCCCAAAGAATTTGGCCAACAACTTGTTGACCAATTTGCTCTGGAGCGATAAGCTTCATTACCAATAAAGATTTGCGCGAAACCCTTGATTTTTCAAGATTTTTAGGGAACGAATCAGCCCTGCCTTGATAAGGGGGGCTAAAAGCCGCTATTTTCCCCCTTATTAAGCTACGGTGTACACACATCTTTGAATAAGCCCCTTTTTTTCCTCCCTTTGTGTCCTTTGTGTCTTTGTGGTTCTTTAAAGAGATAAACCACAAAGGCACGAAGAACTCAAAGAAAGAGAAGAAAAAGAGACTTGTGTGTACAAGGTAGCCTTATTAAGGGGGTCAAGGGGGATTCGTTTCAAGAAAATAGTCTAACCGAGCAGTATTGCATTTACTCTCATATCTTTTATCATACAATATCTATTGAGAATAACTGCCATGATTTCAAATACGAGTTTTATAGAGCAAAATAATTTTCTCTCACTTAATGGCTTACGAGTACTTTTAGTAGATAACAACATCGATAGTTTAGAGCTAGTTGGGATAATATTAAAGGAATTTTCAATGTCAGTTATGACAGCTACGTCGGCAAAGCAAGCAAGAGAAATTTTAATGAAATGGATACCGGACATTTTAATTAGTGATATTGCAATGCCAGATGAAGATGGTTACTCATTTATTCGTTATGTAAGAAATCTGAAAGACGGAAAAATTAAACACATTCCAGCTATAGCTTTAACATGTGTAGATTTGGAAGAATGGCGTATATTAGCTTTTAAATCTGGCTTTCAAATGTATGAAGTTAAACCCATTGACTTCAATATATTAGTTACACTCATAGCACAACTTATTGGACAAGCGACAACTGGTACAATTTCACCTTAATGATAATTAATATTATGTCCAGAAACGTAATCAGAATAAAATCATTGTAGAGACGCGATTAATCCGGTCTCTACGTAATATGGTAATTATGGGTAATCAACCGAACATAATATTAGGGTGTAAAATCTTACTGTTGAAATCAGCATTTTTTAACTAACCTGTAGTTGGTTGACTTATTTTATATTTCGTGTATATTCAAGTACTTGGCATAAGTAAACCAATAAGACATTAATTGGTAAAATAAATCTAAAATAATTATTTACAATTTCAACACTGCGCCCTACCTAAAGATAAAATATAAAAAATATTAGTCTTGATAATACGCTTGTAAATTTTACTTACTCAACCTCAAGCTGTAATCCATGTCTCAATCTTACGTAATAGCCCAACTTCAGGAAGAAAATCAACGTCTCCGTGCCGAAGTTGCTGCTTTACGGCAGGAACGAGAGCATGACTATACGTGTTTACTCTCGAAAATCGCGACTGTTGCTAATATGTTACAGAAGGCGCCTGATTACACGACTGTACTACGCGATGTGGTGCAGTTGTTAGGGGAAGCAGTGGGGAGCAGCCGTTGCTATATTATACAGTCACAGCTTGATATAGAGTCTGGAAAATCATTAATTGTCGTTCCATATGAATCGTCTAGTTCAAATGCTCCTAACTGGCGAGAAGCAACTCCCATAATGTTTTGGGAAGATTTTGGAAACTTTTGGACATCTCTGGCACGTGGACAAGTATTAAATTTTTTAGTCGAAGAGCAAGAAGAACCAGCAAAAAGCATTCTTGAAGCACAAGGCAATACATCAATGCTGTATGTGCCAATTATGATTAAAAATGAATGTTGGGGTGTAATTGGTTTTGAGAATTGTGGCAAAGTGCGGTTGTTTAATGAAGAAGAAATTGCGATTTTGGAAATAGCTGCTTCGAGTATTGCAGGCGCCGTTGAACAGAAAGAATATATAGAAGAAATGCAACGTTCGGAAGCTTTATATAAATCATTGTTTGAGATTAGTAACGAAGGTATTTATCGTTGGCAACTAGATGAACCAGTTTCGCTGTCTTTACCTGTCTATGAACAAGTTGAACAAATTTACCAAAACTATTATTTTGCAGAAGCGAATATTGCGCTTGCACAAATGTATGGTTTTACTAAAGTTGAAGATGTAGTTAGATTACGAATATCGGATACTCATGTTGCTGACTCTGAAAAAAATCGTAAGTTTGTAAGTAATTATGTTGAGCAGGGCTACCGTATCCGTAACGCGGAGTCAGAAGAAGTAGATATTAATGGACAGAAACACTATTTTCTCAATAGCGTAATTAGCTTTATCGAAAATAATTGTGTAACAGGTGGCTGGGGTACACAAATTGATATTACAGAGCTACGTACCAAAGAGCAAGCATTACTGGATGGCACCATAGAAAGAGAGCGTCTTTTACAAACAATAACAACTATTGCAAACCAACTTCTACGTGCGGGTGATTACACTACAACTTTACCAGAGGTATTACGTTCTCTAGGCGAAGCAGCAATAGCAGACCGTTGCTATCTAGTGGAAAATCTTGTTGACGACCAAACCAAAAAACTTGCCGTTCGCGTGCATACCGAATGGTGTAATGAAGGTATTGCCGCTTCAATAGATATAACACCTGAACTCGCTTCTTCGGCGCCTTGGACCCATTTTCCAGGTGTGCAAGAAAAGCTGATTCAAGGAGAAATGGTAACACTGTGGATTGATGAATTACCCGAACCGAGCCGTAGCGAATTAAAAAAACAAGGCAATATCGCAATGACACTTGTACCAATTTTAGTACAAGAAAAATTTTGGGGCGTGTTTGGGTTTGACTACTGTAGCTTTGTGCCAGTGTTTGATACAGCTATAAGAGCAATTTTTACAATCGCTGTAGATAGCATAGCAGCAGCAATAGAACGTCAAGAAAAAGATGCCGAATTAAAATTCATTCAGCAAGCAGCACTCGAAGCGGAACAGGAAAAGGTCGCGCGTCTAGCTTCTCTTAACGAAGAATTGGTTAAGAGAGACCGTATTTTAGCTGCAACCGTAAAGGCAACTGACTCATTGTTAACTTTAGAAAACTTTGATGAAGCTGTTAACACTGCTCTGAAAACTTTGGGGGAGGAATTAGATGCTGATCGCGTTAATTTAATAGAAAATTTCAACCTGCAACAAGAGCTATCATCTTTATATTGGCAGGTTATTTATGAATGGAATTCTCATGGCACTGTGCCACAATTCTTCTCAGGAGTTGCTGCAAGCGGTAATTACGCTGACATTGAGTGGTTGTATAAATTATTTCAGGTTGGGGAAACTGCAAGCTATCAAATATCTGAGGCGCCAGAACCTTTCCGCAGTGAGCAAATCAGCATAGGTGTAAAATCAACTATTGTTATTCCTATATATGTTTCGGGCAAATGGTGGGGTCTATTAGGGGTTGATGATTGTCGCGTAGCAAAACACCGTAGTCAAGCAGAACTAGCGGCTTTAAAAATTGCTGCTAACTGTGTTGGTAGTGCTATTGAACGCAAACGTGCGACTCAAGCATTACTTATGGCAGAACAACAGCGAGCAAGAGAACTTGAAGAGCATAATATTGAATTACAACAAACACTTTTACGTCTCACAGAATCTGAAGAACGTTATCGCGCGTTAATGGAGCTTTCGAGTGAAGGTATTTATAGATGTGAGTATGTACAGCCAATCTCAGTTTTACTTCCTCATGAAGAACAAGTTCAACAGTTTTATCAGCAGTTTCGAGTTGTAGAACATAATCAAGCTTTCGCGCAAATGTATGGTTATGACCAACCAAATGCAATGGTCGGCACTCGTGTTATGGATGTGCATGTTATGGATGAACCTCTTAATGCGCTTCAAATATCGGAATTTATTCGTTCGGGGCACCGAATGAGAAATCAAGAAACAGTGGAAATAGACCGTTTTGGACAAAAACATTACTTCCTTAACAATGCTTTCAGTATTATCAAGGATGGGTATGCAGTCGGGGGGTGGGCTACTCAAGTTGATATTACACAGTTACGGCAGCGTGACTTATTACTATCTGTTATCGCTAAAGTAACTAAAGAATTATTAAGTGCATCTGATATTGATGTTGCAATTTGTACTGCACTTCAAGCGATAGGAGAAGCTGCTAACATAAGTCGGGTTGCGTTTCTGAAAGAAGTTTTAGAATTATCTACGCAAAGACTGAAACATCACGTTGTTCATGAATGGACAGCAAGCGGAATTTATAAGCATCACGAAGTTGGATTAAACGTGATGGATAACAGTGACTTTGCTGTGCTAACTCATGAACTTTATCAAGGAAAGTCAATATGGCGGATAACTGATGATTTTCCTTCGGCGACACGATTACATTTTGAAAAACTCTCGATAAAATCTTCTGGTGTTGTTCCTATTTTTGTTGAGGGTCACTACATTGGTAATATTGCTTTTGATGATTGTATTACACCGCGCGCTTGGAGTCAGCAAGAAATTGATGTGCTAACAGCAGCAGCAGAGAGTATTGGGGCAGCTTTACATCGTCAAAAATTAATTGAGCGCTTAGTTGATGAGCGTTTAAAAGCTGAAAGAGAAAGAGTTGCTGAATTAGCTGCTGCCAATGATGCTCTCAAACGTTCTGTTAGCCATCTTACTTCTTCAGATAGTTTACAATCCTTTTTAAATGCTGTCCTGAAAGAAGCTATAAGAGCAAGCAACGCCGCAAACGCAGCCGTTTTTGTATACGAACCATCGCTTCATGCTTTACAGATGGTCGCGTTTGTATTGGGTGATGAAGTTATTGATATGAAGAGCGATG
>NZ_JBXXZH010000252.1:0-12969 GCF_059640475.1 Calothrix sp. CBUCES-K 9914 | reverse complement strand
GGAAAATAGACTCAGACGAATTCCTAGAGGATAAACTAGACACGAATATATCCTCTAGGAAAATAGACTCAGACGAATTCCTAGAGGATAAACTAGACACGAATATATCCTCTAGGAAAAGGCGCCTAAAGGGTACTGGTAGCGGATGTATATACTACCGCAAAGTAACTAAGAAAGGAAAAGAGTATCAAGAGGCTTATTATCAGTACGAATTTTGGGATAAGGGAGACTGTCTATTAAAATCCTCAAAGTATATTCAGAAAAAACTGTTGGGCATAGTTCATAAACTCAACCAGTCTAAGGCACCTGTTCGGGAAATTCTAGAAATCTTAGGGGAAATAATATAGAGATGCTGAAAATAAAGCATCTCTATATATTTACTTGTGGAGTGGGCATCCCTGCCCGCCCTGTGTATTTGATTTGAATGGGAAACGGTATAATTTAAAAAACTTAATCAAAACCAGTATATATCTTACCTTTGCTGAAGTCGCATAAATAAGGCGCCAATAAAAATTCCAATTCCATGCGTCCAATAAGCAGTACTCCATTGGTTAACACCTAATGGTGGAATATCTAAATTACCAATTCCATAAAACAGTTGTTGGATAAACCACCAAAATGCATAGTAGAAAGCAGGTATTTCTACTGGAATAAATACAACAAGTAAAGGTAGTACTGAATCTATTTTAACTTTGGGAAATTTAAATATATACGCCCCTAATACCGCAGCAACGGCGCCGTTCGCTCCAATTAACGGTACAATCAAACTTGGTTCTCCGAATATTTGTACTATTCCAGTTAATATACCCGATACAAGATAAAGAGTTAAAAAGCGATACAGACCGAGTAACTTTTCAAGAGTACTGCCAAAAACCCATAAAAACAGCATATTACCCAAGATTTGGGCAAAGCTGCCGTGTAGAAACATTCCTGTCAATAACGTCGTCGAACGCATTAGGACGGCAATACTCGCTGCTGCATTACCTGATATAGTGCTGGCAATTGCATTAGTGACTTGTACTGGCGCCACTCCCCAGGTATTAATAAAATATCCTAACTCTCCTGAAGAGAGTTGAAGTTCGTAGAAAAATAAAGCAACGTTTAAACCAATTAAGCTCATTGTCGCAAGCGGTCTTGCGCGCGAAAACAAAAATACGTTATCACTAACAGGAATCATAAATTAAACTTACCCATTAACTTGTGTCAATATTAAAATTAGATGTTAAATGTACCGCTTATAAATAAAACCAATGTTGGGAAGTACACTTGCTGGACGATACCAAATTATTAGTAGCCTTGGAGGTGGTGGATTTGGTGAAACCTATGTTGCTTGTGACTCCAAACTCCCTGGTACACCGCAATGTGTGGTTAAAAAACTCAAACCTCAATCGAATGACCCTGAAACTCTACAAACTGCACGTAGACTCTTTGATACTGAGGCAAAGGTTTTATACGAATTAGGAACTTATGAGCATATTCCTCAGCTTTTGGCGTATTTTGAGGAAAATCAAGAGTTTTACCTCGTGCAAGAATTCATTTTGGGTCATGACCTTGGTAATGAATTGACACCAGGTAAGATTTACTCCCAAGAAGAAGTTATTTTACTTTTACAAGAAATTTTAGAAATCTTAAAATTTGTTCATCAACATCAAGTTATTCATCGTGATATCAACCCCCGTAATATTCTCCGTAACAAGCATAACAATAAGTTAGTTTTAATTGATTTCGGCGCCGTTAAGCAAATTACTACAAATGTTGTAACTTCCTATAGTCAAAAAATTACCGTAGCTATTGGTACTCCCGGATACATTCCCAGCGAGCAAGCACAGGGAAATCCTAGATATAGCAGTGATATTTACGCACTAGGAATTATTGCTATTCAAGCTTTAACTGGTATACCAGCTGAACAATTAGAACACGATGACTCTAATTATGAAATTATCTGGCGCCCAAAAGTTACAAGCGTTAGTAACGAGTTTGCCGAAATTTTAGATAAAATGGTGCGGTATGATTTTCGTCAGCGGTATCAAGACGCTAGCATTGCGCTACAAGCACTAAAAGACTTAAATCAATACCAATCTAATCAAGGTACAATTGCACTGGCACCTGCATCTCCAATTTTGCCAAAACAGCAATCACGTACTGCCAATAATCTTAAATCTATTAGTAAAAAAGCTATCCTCGTTAGAACTTTAACCGGAATAGCTTTTCTCGGTTCTGTGACAACGATTTCTTTGTTTGTTTTAGATGCTATCAACTCGACTAATTCGGCTGAACTATACAAACAAGCGAATACGTTGTATGATTTACAGCGTTACAACGACGCGCTGAATACATATCAAAAAGCCGTTGATATTCGCGCCGACTATGGCGACGCTTGGTATGGTAAAGGAAAAGTCTTACATGAACTCAAGCGTTATAAAGATGCTTTATCAGCCTATGATAAAGCAATTCAAATCTCTCCAAATAATAAAGATGCTTGGCGAGGAAGAGGGTTTACTTTAGATAAGTTAAACCGTGAAGACGAAGCTGTTGCTTCATACGATAAAGCATTGACTATACAGCCAAATGATTTTGAGGTGTGGAACGCAAAAGGTGAATCCTTAACTGATTTGAAACGCTATGATGATGCTATTAAGGCTTTTGAGAAAGCTGTTGAGCTAAAACCAGATTACTATCAATCTTGGTTTAATAAGGGAAAAGTGCTGCATACTCTCAAACGTTATGATGACGCTATTGGCGCCTATGATAAAACAATCGAGTTGAAGCCGAGTTATGAAACAGCTTGGTATAATAAAGGTAATTCGTTAATTAATTTACAGCGCTTTCAAGACGCATTTACAGCCTACGATAAAGCTGTACAATTAAAATCAGATTATGTAAATGCGTGGATTTCCAGAAGCAATACGTTACTAAATTTACGACGCTACCCAGAAGCACTTGACTCATTCAACCAAGTAGTCAAGTATGACTCCGATAACTATGAAGCATTCTACAACCGTGGTTGGTTATTACATCAGCAGCAACAGTACGAGCAAGCAGTACAATCTTACGACAGAGCAATAGCAATAAAGCGTAATAATTACCTAGCTTGGTATAATCGCGGCAATTCCCTATATAGCTTAAAACGATATGAAGATGCTACTGCATCATACAACCGCGCGATTCGTTATAAACCAGACCATTACGAAAGTTGGTTCAGTCGAGGAAACGCATTCTTTAACATGCAGCGAAATCAAGATGCCATCGCCTCTTATGAACGCGCGATTAAAATTAAACCAGATTACCAACAAGCAATCAATGCCTTAAAAGCAGTGCAAACCCAACAACCTCAAAAACCCCAAAAACCTTAAGATTCCTGACTTCTTTAAGAAGTCGGGAATCTTAGGGAAATTACCTAATATGTATCTCTTGCATCCAATCTCCAGGTTGTAAGTCTTGAAGTTTAGTAGAACTGGCGCCATTAATAAATGAGTCGTTCGTATTGCTCTTATTGCTTTTAATTGAAGTTAGATTTGATACTTGTGTGTTTGACATTGCAACTTCTGCTTGAGCAAACATACGCTGCTTCTGTGTATACTCAACTAACTTTGCTTGGGCTGTTGCATATACTGAACTATTCTTAGGTATTTGCTCTAAGTACTTAACTGCCGACTTAAACTCTTGGTTTGTCGCTTTATCATAAGCTTGCTGCAAAAGATAAGCTGCACGTACATGACGTTTTTGAGTATATTCAGTTACCTTTAGATCGACGACGGTATTTGTATTACTGTTTTTCGGTATTTGATTGAGATAATTCAGTGCTGTGTCGAAATCTTTGGCGCCTGCTCTTTCATACGCCTTTGCTAATAAAGCTTTGCTTTGGCTTTCTATCTTTATATTCGCGCTCGCAACCAACATATCAGTTTTAGATTGCCAATATAAAATATCCGGTACTTGTGGAGCAACTTTTAATACATCTGACCAACGCCCATCTTTTACAGCATTTTCCGCTGTTTGATATTGCTCTGCCGCAATTTTCCATTGGTGCTGCCATTCTTCTATAGTCGCCTGCGCTTCGGGGTAAACGTTACTCGTTTCTGGTATTGACTTTGCCAGTGCTATGGCGCCCTTTAAATCACCAGATTGAAATTCTTCAGCCGCTTTATATAATGTCTCAGTTTCCGATGGCGCCGGAGTCTTACTATTAACCAGCGAGTAAACCCCAAACCCCATTACCAAAGAATTTGCTACTAACCCAACTTTGACACCTGTTAACAGTGGAGAAACATTATTACTAGCTCCTTTATTACCACCTGAGTATGGCAAATCTACGGGTTGCTCAAGCGTTTCTGAGATAATTATATATTCAGCTTCAACTGTCTGTGGATAATTTTCTATAGGAATCTGTTTAAGTGAGCGAGATACAGATTTCGCTGTTTGGAAACGATTTTTGTGGTCGTAACAAATCATTGTACTAATGACCGCAGCCAAGTAATCACTAACTTGAACGTCTTTAGTTCTCCAAATGATCTCATTACTGTGAGGGTCTACCTTCAACTGGAGCGGCGTCAGTCCCGTCAGCGCCTGAATTGCAATCATTCCCAGCGCGTAAATATCACTACTTGCCTTGGTTTGACCAACAAATTGCTCAGGAGGAATATATCCTAACGAAGTAACAGGAATTCGATAAATCGGTAATTCTGTATCTGCTGCAAAATCAATCGGCTGAATCGAACCGAAATCAATTAGTACTATTTTACCATCAGATGCTCGGCGAATCAAATTTTCAGGTTTAAGATCGCAGTGAATGACACCTTGCGAGTGGACAAAATCGAGAATTTCTAAAACTTCGATTAAAAATTTGATGACTTCGCTTTCACTCCAGCAATAGCTAAATTTCTGGTTAAGCGGCAATTCTGCCGTCAGCGCGTGCCCTTCAATAAATTCCTGAACTAGATAAAAGCGTTCATTCTCTTCAAAACAAGCAATTAGTCGCGGAATTTGGTTATGGTGTCCCAATTGTTTGAGGGTTTGAGTCTCCGTCAAAAACCGCAACCTCAATGTTTCCAAGTGACTGGGATGGAAGTTTGTTACTTTCAGTTGTTTAACAACGCACTTCGGGTTTTCCGGGTGGTCAATATCTACTGCAATGTATGTCTGTCCAAATACCCCTGCACCTAGGCTTTGTACGATTTGGTAACGCGATTGCAGTACTTTACCGAGCATGTAGTGAGTCATGAGTTGGTTACTAAGTCACTCCTTTATATTATTTCCTGATATTCCTTTCTGATTCCGGAAAAGCTTACAAAATAGTGCTATTGAATATTTCTTTATCAAATCAACATAAATGTCCTGGTTACTTATACTTAAAATTTCATGCTATATTTATATTCTTTGTTACAACATAGCCTTGAACTTATTCATGTATTAAATACTGCAACTATTTTTAAGTAATAGCAATATTTTTTACAACCCCATGTGACAGTTTTACAAATGGTATAGCAAAATACACTTTCATTCGTTACCAGTTTTGATGTATTTAAAGATGCTAGCAATGTTGCGCGCGTCATCAATACCACGATGGTGAGTACCTTTTAGAGTTATTCCTAACTTTGACATAGCAGGCGCCATACCATATCCTTTTGTTACACCAAGATATTCAGAGAACTGTTTCTTGACATTGATATGTTCTTCTGAAAATGGGTAGGGAACTTGATGGAAGTCGCAGTCCTGTATGAATTGCTTTTTGTCATAATCTCCCCATGAACAAAAAACATGATTGGGAAATTCTAGACGCCAATGTTTAAAATTAGCCATTCCAAGCTCAAATGTCGGCGCCTGTTCAACATCATCTTGCCGAATAGTCGTGAGTTGAGTGCAAAACTCGGTAAGATACGGGTTTCTAACTGGTTTAATAAACTGCTGAAATTCCCCATCTATCAACCACGTCGAACGGTTCAGCATCACGGCGCCAATTTCAATAATTTCCATTTGATCACGTGGAACGGCGCCATCCTCTGAACAAGTCGCTTCCAAATCAACCACTAAGTAGTAAAAGTTTCTATTTTTATTCTTGGAATTGTTAGACATCGTATTACCCACTTCGACAACGAGAGTAAAAAGCACACCTGTGCTATTTTGTTCTTGATTGTAATACAAATAATACATAATTTGTTAATAATAAACGTTGTAGAAACGCGATATTTGATTAAAAATGCCCTATTCCAGTCAATAAACCGCAATAAAAAAGGGTACAACGCAGTGTTATACCCATACTGTTATGTAGTATTTATTTTTTTCCCTTCCCTTTACCCTTTTTGACTTTCACCTCCTAAGAATTATTCGCGTTGATAATTTTCATGAGGTGTGAGTTTAAGTCTGTTACATGCTCGTTCAACGTACCAAAAAAATCACTGTCTACTTTATCTACAACATGAATTGCTGCAACTGCTAAATCATAACCTTCCTTAGTTATCGTTAAGGATTTTGCCCTGGTATCTTTTGAGTCAGTCTCGCGCTTGATTAACCCTCGTTGCTCTAGCGCGCGTAAAACTTTGGAAGTCATCATAATGTCGGCTTTGGCATGAGCAGCTAATTTAGCTTGGGTAACGGTTTGTTGCCCTTGACTAAGCCAAATTATTCCTGCTAGTAAAACAAATTGTACGTGGGTTAATCCCAGCTTTTTCAGTCCAGAATTCATTTTTCGCTGCCAAAGATTTGACACTTGCCACAGTAAAAATCCTGGGCTGTCATCTGGGTTTCCAAACTGAAATACCATTATCTTGTGTGGCGAGTTCAACGGATACTACCTCGATTTTTCTGGTGTTTGGCGCATCTGACCCACGAATTAGTTCATGCGTCAGGCTGTTGTATTTCTAACAAGCCATATCGGAATACATAGCCCCAATTGTGCTTATTTTTTATGAAATGTAAATTTGGAATCAAGGGTATTATACTTACTTTATTACAATCTAAAAACTTAACCGAACGACGGTATGGCATAAAACCATTACCCATATTACAAGGATAAACTGATTCTCCTACCACTCAACAAGATTGCTGTGAAAGCTTGACATTTTTCTTCATTACCAAAAATTTGTTTATGTGAGTAATAGATTACCCAGTCAAATTGACTCAGGCGCCTTAACGGTAAAGCTTTGCCATAACACGCTTGCATAAAACCACCCAAAACTCCTTTTTCTACATCGTTTTTTGATGCTACGACAATCCAGTACCATAAGGAATCCATATTTTACATTTTTATATCCACCTCCAATATTATAATCGCGATTAATAATATTGTGAATATAAATTAAGCTGCCCCCTGAACTTTTATTATTCGTGACTGTTTTCAGGAGATTTCAAAGGCTTTACAATGCCCGTGCGTATAGCAATATCAACTACTAGTGCCATCCAAGCAAACAAAAAGATATTTTCAGCTAGTGGTACAGCTAACGGTACAAAGGAAAGAACATCATTAATATAATCAATATGATTGTAGGTTGTGATCATCTCAACTTGAACTATTCCGCGTACTAACGCAAACGCCATTACTCCTCCAGCCTTGAGTTGTAGGTTATTGTCAGTGCGAATAATATATCTGTACGTGACTCCGAATAAAAGTCCAGAAAATACAGCTATACCAGCACTGACCCACCAATGACTACTAAGTATGGCAACAATACTAATTTGTTCAATATTAAATATAGCTAATTTAACTAATACAAGGTTATTAAATTGACTGATAATGATAAATGCGAAGGTGGCGCCGAAGGCGGATAAGATAGCAGCTTTGATCGATTCTAACCGCTCTAGTATATTAGTCTCACTTGTGTAATGCACGACAATGACTTAAACTCTTAAACTACTTATAATACTCAAAAATGGCACAAGCCCGATTATTGCAATAACCGGGCTTGTAAGCATGTAAGCGCTTCAGAATGGTAAAAAATCAAGAAATTCAACTGTTTAACTAATAATAGTATTGGCTACTTTCTTGCTCAAGAAATAATCTATGATTTCCTGTGACTGTTCAAAATGTAGTAATTGTGAAGGTGTCTGAGCGATGTGACTAGGATATTCATTGCCTCCTAATATTTCTAAAATCGCGCTATCTTGATAAAGATTCTTTGTTGTGGTGGAATCTTCACCCTCAAGTCGTCTTAATAACATCAGCTTTTCTAATGGAACTGTTGGCAAAACACGAGTACTAACATTCAAGAAAAAATCAAAAGTTGTATTACCCAAACGAATATGGTCACCATCTTTCAACTCAATTGATTTAAATACTCGGTCACCATTGACGTATGAACCGTTAGTACTTTCAAAATCTCGCAAATAGAATTTTTGCTGTTCATCAATATACTGAATAGCAGCATGATACCGCGATATATACGAATCAACTATATGAATACCACTATCTCTATCGCGTCCTAATGTCCAAATACGTTGCGGTTGTTTCAAAGAAAGCGTTTGACCCTGACATAAATTTGTAGTCACATATACAGCATCTTCACTGATGACACCCTGTAAGTAGAATGACTTAGCTCGTGTTCCCAAAGACATTGAGAAAGTCTCTACCTGAAGTATTTCATCCAAAAGGCTGCCGTGCTGTTCATATAATTTTAGAAATGTCTGATACAAACTTAATCTTCGTTCGAGTTCTGCTTCTACACACTCAGCCATAATTAAGGTGAGCCTCTGGCTATAACAACAAATACTAGTTACCAAAATGCTTATCAAGCTTCGTAACGATTTATCATCGTTTAATTGCGTTCGGCGAGTCTCAGACTGCTTTCTAGCGGCTTGATTGCACAAACTTAGCAGAACCTAAGCACACAGTTGATTAGGTTTTTCTCTGCCTGTCAGCTAAATTAATCTTTTCTTAACGTAATTAAATACATTTGTTAAAAATATTATTAGTAGCTCTTGGTGTTCCATTATATACACTTTTGCCAATTTTACATAGGACTTGATTCAGATTCCAATCTGAACCAAGTCTTAATTGATCTGATTTTCAGAGATTTTTCAGAAATTTTTATACTTATTGACAGAAAAGCAATGATTATTCTTATAATTAGATGCTTGTAATTTAAACATATTTGTGATATGTCATTTAAGTTTTAAGTTTACTTACTAAAGCGTTATTTGACTTATAAAGTGTGGTTTATACGTAATTGCTTAAATAGTACTAAAATATTAACCTTGTTAAATCAGTATTAAATTCAACAAACAAAGAAGTGCGCCGCAATTGGGCACTTCCGTATAAGCAAGTATAAAAACGCTCTTTAATTTGGTAGACCTGTCGGAAATATTTCTGGATAGTTAAAATTACTACGATTAGAACGTAGTTGAGCTACGGTGTTGTGATCACTATTGATTTTAGTAATAGCCAATGCATAATATTATCTATAATAAACCACGCTTGCCATTAGGGCGTACCGTCATCCAGTTAGTCTTAGCTAATGCCAGCTGGTCGTCTGAAACTTTGGCACCAGTAAGATTAGCACCACACAAGTTTGCTCCCCGTAGATTAGCGTTATTGAGATAAGCATAACTAAGGTCAGCACCGCGAAGGTCTGCTGCTTCTAAGTCAGCATGGCTTAGGTAAGCTTTACTCATATTGGCATCACGAAGGTTTGCACGGTTAAGACTTGCCCTGCCGAAGTCACTATTATGTAAATTGGCACCAGTCAGATTTGCACGCTCTAAAACAGCAGAGTGGAAGTTAGCTCCCGATAAATCCATACCATTCATGTTAAGCAAGCTCAGATTATGTAATGCAAAATCACGTCTACCTTTGCTATAAGCAGTTCGTAGTCCTTCAGTGTTAAAAGAGCGAACTTGAGATTTAGAGCCAACACTAGCGCTAGTATTAGTACCAGCCCAAGTATTAGATTTAGCTGTAGCTAGTTTGTGACTAGTTGCACTTGTTGCTTGCGCTACTTTTGCTCGTCTTTCTCGAATTGCAGCAGCTACTTGTGCAACTCCTGCACTCGAATAACCACTCGAAGAATTACTTAAGAGCGCTCCCGAATCATCAAAACGACTACCTCGGTCTTTAATGCCACCTGGCGGTCGAGTTACCAAGCTTTGTGCAAGGCTATCAAGGTAAGGCTCCATCTCTAATGCGCGTAGCACATCCATAGATGATTGATAGCGTGTTCTCACGGACACATCAAGCATCTTCCGCAGCACATTACTAAGGTGGGAACTAATTTGCACCATGTGTTCCCACATCATCTCGCCAGTGCTGGGATTGTAATCCAAATCTTTTGGAGATTTGCCCGTTAGTAAGTAAATACAAGTTACACCCAAGGCATAAATATCCGAAGAATAAACTGGACGCATTGCCATTTGTTCAGGTGGTGCAAATCCAGGAGTGCCTATTGCATACGCTGTCAATGCGGTTTGTCCAGATTGAAGCGCCGCAGTTTGGCTGACTTGGTTTTTTACTGCACCAAAGTCAATTAGTACCAGTCGGCTGTCTTGAGCGCGACGTATTAAGTTTGCTGGCTTTATATCGCGGTGAATTACCTTTTGCTCGTGGATATACTGTAGCAACGGTAAGACTTCGCTCAAAAACTGCTTGACTCCAGCCTCGCTGAATACTCCTTGCCCTTTTACCTCTTGCTGTAAAGTGGCACCGCTAATATATTCTTGGACTAAATAAAATTGCTCACGGTCTTCAAAAAAATCAAGCAACCTCGGAACTTGAGGATGGTTGCCAATTTTACCCAAGGTGACAGCCTCGCGCTCGAACAATTCGCGCGCCATCTGCAAGATATGTGGTGCTGTTCCTGAAGGACGTAGTTGTTTGATAACACAAGTTGGTTCCCCAGGTAAAGATTCATCAATGGCAACAAATGTAGCACCGAAGCCGCCTTGACCTAGTGATGAACGCACTCGATAGCGGTCGCGTAACAGTAAACGCGAGCCACAAGACTGACACCTCTCGCTGTAAGCAGGATTCTCTGGATTAGGACAAGTAGGATTTAAGCAGTAGCTCATGTACTGTCAACTCGCTGCACGAAAATGTAATAAAGAGCGTTGAAACCCTTATTCCATTATTAAAGTAAGAAATCTCTTCTAACAGGTGAATTTTGCTGGAAATCCCTTGAAGAGTTGCTGAAGATATTCAGTAGTTACTTAAAGTAATAGTAAGTACATGTCCGTATAACCAAATAATTCGCAATTGAAAATTTAATAAAAAACCCTCAACAATAGTCGAGGGTTAAACAATTATCAGTTATGAAAGATGAAATTTGCTTTTATAACTAGCTATAAAACAACTAGGTATAAACTAGTCCAGTTCCTTCATGAACATTACTGGCTCGTTCTCACGGTCGATACCTTTCTCGAAACCACCAGCAGCAGCGCGCGCGCGGCCTGCGTGCCATAAGTGACCGATGAGGAAGAAGAAGCCTAACACGAAGTGAGAAGTTGATAACCACGCACGAGGTGATACGTAGTTAAAGGAGTTAATTTCAGTTGCAACACCACCCACAGAGTTCAAAGAACCTAGAGGAGCATGTGTCATGTACTCAGCAGCACGACGTGCTTGCCAAGGCTGAATATCATTCTTAATTTTGTCGAGGTCAAGACCGTTTGGTCCACGTAATGGCTCTAACCAAGGACCTTTAAAGTCCCAGAAGCGCATGGTTTCACCACCGAAGATGATTTCACCAGAAGGTGAGCGCATCAAATATTTACCAAGACCTGTAGGACCTTGAGCAGAACCAACGTTAGCACCTAAGCGTTGGTCACGAATCAAGAACGTTAAAGCTTGTGCTTGCGAAGCTTCAGGGCCTGTAGGACCGAAGAATTCGCTAGGGTATACGGTATTGTTGTACCAAACCATACACGAAGCAATGAACCCCATTAAGGACAAGGCGCCCAAGCTGTAGGATAGGTAAGCTTCACCAGACCAGATGAATGCACGACGTGCCCAAGCAAAAGGTTTAGAGAAGATGTGGAAAATACCACCACCAATACAGAGCAGGGCAACCCAAATGTGACCACCAACAACGTCTTCAAGGTTGTTAACGCTGACAATCCAACCTTCTCCACCGAAGGGGGACTTCAACAAATAACCAAAGATTGTTGCTGGGTTCAATGTGGGGTTCGTAATGACGCGAACGTCACCACCACCTGGCGCCCAAGTATCATACAAACCGCCGAAGAACATAGCCTTCAGCACCAACAACAGCGCACCACTACCAAGAATGATTAAGTGGAACCCGATGATGTTGGTCATCTTGTTCTTGTCTTTCCAGTCGTAACCAAAGAAAGAAGAATATTCTTCTAAGGTTTCAGGACCGCGAACAGCATGATAAATACCGCCAAATCCAAGAACTGCCGAAGAAATTAAGTGGAGTACACCAACTACGAAGTAAGGGAATGTATCGAATACTTCGCCGCCTGGACCTACACCCCAACCTAAAGTTGCTAAGTGAGGTAGCAAGATTAAACCTTGCTCGTACATGGGCTTTTCAGGAATGAAGTGCGCGACTTCAAACAAAGTCATTGCACCAGCCCAGAATACTATCAAGCCAGCGTGGGCTACATGGGCGCCCAACAGCTTACCGGACAAGTTGATTAAACGCGCGTTACCAGACCACCAAGCGAAACCAGTGGATTCTTGGTCGCGACCACCTAGATTGATTGAACGATTAGAGAGCGTTACCACGCGGTAGTACCTCTTCGGGGAATACAAATTTTTCGTGAGGCTGGTCTTGAGGAGCCATCCAAGCGCGGATACCCTCGTTCAGCAAAATGTTCTTGGTATAAAAAGTTTCAAATTCTGGGTCTTCTGCTGCACGTAATTCTTGCGACACGAAGTCATATGCACGCAAGTTGAGCGCTAGACCGACAATACCAACTGCACTCATCCACAACCCAGTTACGGGTACAAACAACATGAAGAAGTGCAACCAGCGTTTGTTAGAGAACGCAATACCGAAAATCTGTGACCAGAAACGGTTTGCA
>NZ_JBXXZH010000251.1:0-12985 GCF_059640475.1 Calothrix sp. CBUCES-K 9914 | reverse complement strand
AATAACTTTCTCTTCAGATGGCTTTTCGTCACCTGTTGCAGTTACAATTGCTCCAATACTGCGACAAGCGGCAGCTTCAACGTAATAGCTCGCATCACCTTCAGTGACTATAGACTTAAGCACTTTGTAGGCTTTGTGAGTTTTTATTTTACCAAGAGCTTCGGCTACTGCACGACGTACATAAGAACTTTCATCTTTTAAACCAGGTATAAGAAACTCAAAACTCTGGTCAAGGTTAATGTTCGCAATTTGTTTAGCGACCTCCGCGCGTACACCCCAAAACGAATCTTTTGTCAAAGCTTTACCTAGCGCTTTGAGTGATTCTAAACCACCTTTTTTAGCAAGTGCAGCAGCAGCATATATTCGCGACGTTGGATGAGGGTCAAATTCAAGCTGTGCCTTCAACTCAGGTATTGGATATTCTAAAGATACAGTTTTGAGGAAGTTGTTACCAACATCAAAACTAATAAATAAAGGTTTTTCTGCAAGCGGAAAATAAAAGCTTTGCTCGCGTTCATGAATTCGTACAGTAAAAGTGTTCTTCACTTGTAAGGTGCGTGACGCTATTAGACTGCTAGCTTCGTTGTCAGATTGTTGTAGCGTCACGCACCCTACCTCCTCACTTTTAACTCCAAACCCAATGGGAATTTTTAGATCAAATAAGTCAGGTTGAGTTTGTTTGACTGTGACTTTTGCTAGCTTGGCATCGTTATCCCATGAATATGTAACGTGATAATCTGGGTGTCCACCACGATATACGTACTGGTCGAATAAAAACATTAAATTGCGTCCAGTCGCTTTTTCTATTGCCCGCAATAAGTCTACTGTCTCAACTGTTTTATGCGCGTTTTCCTGTACGAACGTTTGTATAGCCTTCCAAAATAAATCATCACCTAATTCGGTGCGTATCATGTGATAAACACAGGCACCTTTTTCGTAGATGTGACGGTCGTAAAGTTCGATGGCTTCTCGATAAACATGTGTTACCATTGGGCGCCGATAACGTTCTGCGTCTTCGGATAAATAACTGCGGGCATCATTTAAGCGATAATAAGCAGCATCAGTTTCTCCATACTCGTGTTCAGTCCACATAGTCTCAGAGTATGTAGCCATACCTTCTTTGACCCAAGCGTGTGACCAGTGTTTAATGACAATTAAATCACCAAACCATTGGTGTGCAAGTTCGTGTACAACTAGACTTTCGGTGTTGCGGTTATCGAGTGCAGCTCTTGCGTCAAGTAAACATCGGTCGGTTAAAACTGTAGTGGAGGTATTTTCCATTCCTCCAAAAATAAAGTCATCGACACAAACTTGAGCATACTTGGGAAAAGGGTAAGCATAGCCGTACTTTTCGCTTAAAAACTCCATCATGCGTGGAGTTTTGCCCATACTGCGTTTGGCATCGTCTTCGCGACCTTTTTCTACATAGTAAGTAACAGGTTTACCATTCCAAGAATCGCTAATTTCGGCAAAATCTCCCACTGTTAACGTCATTAAATAAGTGGGATGAATTTCTTTTTGTGACCAATGGTAGATTTTGTAATTGCCATCTTCCTTACTAGTACTAACTAACTCACCATTAGAGATTGCAATATACGGTTCGGGTATACGGACGCGAATTTCGCTCGTAGATAATTGTCCAGGGTAGTCAAAACAAGGAAACCAAAACCGTGAATCTTCGTCTTCACCCTGAGTCCAAACCTGTATTGGTTTGTTGGGGTAATGTTTATCAGGCTGGATAAAGTAAATACCGCGTTGAGGGTTAGAGCAAGAGTATGTAATACTAATGCTGATTAATTTATCAGCTTGTGTGGGAGAGTCCAAGTACACATAAACCTTTTCACCGTCGTAATCAAATTGTTGTGCTTTTGCATCAATATCCAC
Organism: Calothrix sp. CBUCES-K 9914; assembly: GCF_059640475.1. Classification (NCBI taxonomy): domain Bacteria; kingdom Bacillati; phylum Cyanobacteriota; class Cyanophyceae; order Nostocales; family Calotrichaceae; genus Calothrix; species Calothrix sp. CBUCES-K 9914. The sequence goes on along the minus strand of NZ_JBXXZH010000251.1, from coordinate 11,101 downwards.
GCTTTCGATGTTGAGACTAACAGCGTCAAGCGTTAAGTTATCAATGCCACTGCGAACTGGTTTAAGGCTAATATTACAAGTTCCGTAATAACTCTGTTTGGTTACGTCAAGGTTGATATCAAGAAATATATGCTCAACCTGTCCCGGACGGTCAGGGGTATAATGCGGTTTTGCGCCTGGTAACTCAAAAGACTTATAACGATTTTTTTCCGTATCAAAATAAAACTGCGACATCGAAGTTAACTGACCTTGGTAATCCTGATTTAAGCAAATGTTAAAACAAACAGCTTCTGAAGCTACCTTTACTTAGCCACTAGCTGTTTATCACCGACTAATGACGTTCTGGGTGTCAATATTGAGTAGAAATACCCTATCTATATTTATATAACGCACGAATACTAAAATAACTAAATTTACGCTCTTATCGCATGTTTTGCTTTCAGCTATGACAGGAACTTGCGGGCGCCGTAGTTTGGGAGCATAGAGCATAGTTATCGACAATATATTACATTTGCGGATTTGCCTCCTGTGTGGCTGAAGTAGTATCTTGTCTAGTAATCTAATGGTGTTGGTTTGAGGGAATACTAATTTTATCAGTAGTTACCGCTAAATTAGTGAAGCTGGCAAAGAAATCCAAACAGTTGGTGCTGGACGTTGATATTAAGCAACTAGATAATTTAAGACAACAAGGGAAAAAAGGATAAAATAGCAAATGCCATCGAGTAAGTCAAAATTTTTAATCCCAGCGATTGGTGCAACAGTAGTAGCAGTTGGTGGTATTGGCGCGTATATGTACTTGTTCAGAGGTCCTAGTGGCGATAGTTCTGGCGCCATTGCTTCCGCGCAGGTTATTCCCAACTCGGCACTAGTGGCAACTTACATAACAACTGACCCACAAGCTTGGTCTAAACTGGAACAATTTGGTACACCTGAAGCTCAAAAGCTTGTATCAAAATCGTTGGAAGATTTTAATAAGAAAACATTAGCTAGTGGTAATATTTCTTACGATAAAGACTTAAAGCCGTGGATTGGTGGTGTAATGGTCGCTTTAATGCCATCCAACCCTCTACAACCGACTCAAAGCACTCCTCAAACCCAAGAACCGAACGTTCTGATGGTAGTTGGGATTAAAGATAAAGTTAGCGCTTTAAATCTTGCAAATAAATTAAAAACGCAAAAAGACGTAAAAACTCAAGAAATAGATTATAAGGGTGAAAAAATCACCGAAACTAGTGGTCAAAGCAAGCCTACGTATAGCGCAATCGTCAAAAATAATAGTTATTTAGTATTCTCCCAAGATAAGAAAGCAATCGAGCAAGCTATTGACACCGTTAAAGGTCAACCTTCATTCGCTAGCAAGAAAGGCGCCAGCGAAATTTTAAGCAAAGGTGTTGACGTTCAAAACGCAGTGGCTCAAATCTATGTACCCGACTATGCTGGAATGTTTGAACAGTTAATAAAAAATAGTTCTCAAGCAAACCAAATACCTCGTCAAACTCTAGACCAGCTAAAGCAAGTTAAATCAATGGTTGCTGCTGTCGGTATCGATAACGATGGCGTGCGAATGAAAGCCGTTGCGAATATAAACCCACAGGTTGTTAAGTATAAATACGAATCTAGTCAATCTAATATTGTTTCTCAGTTTCCTGCTAATACACTAGCATTAGTTAGTGGACAAGGCATTAGTCGATGGTGGAAAGCAGTTACAGAGCAGTCTAAAGATAATCCAGAACTTAACCAAGCCCTTCAGCAAGCCCGTGGACAACTTCAAGGATTAAGTATCGATTTAGACAAAGATATATTTGGTTGGATGGATGGAGAGTTTGGTTTAGCCGCAATACCTTCTAACCAAGGAGTGTTGGCTGCTCTTGGGTTTGGTGGCGCCTTGGTGTTTGACACCAGCGACCGCAAAACAGCAGAAGCAATGTTCGCCAAAATTGACAACTTCATCAAAACGCAAAACGTAAGTATAGCCCAACGAAAAGCGGGCGCCTTAGACATCACCGAATGGCAAGTACCCAACCAAGGTGGACTTTTAGCACATGGTTGGCTAGACCAAGATACAGCATTTGTCGCATTAGGTGGTCCTATCGCTGATACTCTTGCTTCCATTGATGGTCAATCTTTAAACAACAGCGATGCATTCAAAACCATCACAGGTTCATTACAAAAACCCAACGGTGGTTATCTATATATAGATATGGAAAAAACCATGTCTCTAATTAACAAATTTACCACCCCAACACAACCCCTACCACCTGATACATCAGCTATTCTCAACTCCATTCGTGGAATTGGCGTAACAGCAAATAGTTCAAATGAATCAACAACTCAAATGGAAATGCTACTATCACTCAAACCCAAATCAGCAAAATAATAACCCTTTGCCGTAGCACAGGCGTCTCGCCTGTGCAGTGTACAAGTATTTATATTTACCACAGAGACACAGAGACCACAGAGGAGTACTACCTGTTAGCGTAAACCAGTAGTACCAAATTTGGTTGTTTCAGGCGCCAGAGGAGTACTACCTGTTAACATCAACCAGTAGTACCGAAAACAAAAGATTATCCTAAGTAATCAACAATAGCAAAAATACTATTAATTACTGGAGTTTAGACTAGCAGCAAAAAACGACCTAGCAAAACATAATCAAACTTAACTTTTTAACAAAGCGCATTCAGATTAGGATTAGTTTGATTGACATTTTGGGTCATTGTTGTAAACAGAAACGAACTTTATGACTGCCACTGTTAAAAACACTCCAGATATAGCATCGCGTTTAGTTAACGGTGTACTAGCAATTAAACCTTTAGCGAATTTTGCCAAACATCAAGCGCGTCAAATGATGATAAAACGCGCGCATGAACTAGGTGTACCCTGGAAACATGAAGTTGAATCATTAAAAGCGCGCGATTGGCAAACTGATTTAGCCCAAGTCAAAAATCCTGATTTATCATACCCAGAATATTACCTAACTTCCTTTCACGCCTACTCCAGTGGTAACATGAGTTGGCTAGCAGCTTTTGAAGTGGAATCTGCCGCATATGCAGTCCATGCTAAAATCTGGCAAGACGCAGGCGCCAAAGGTGATGCAAAACTGCGCTCCTACTATCACAACCTTCTTAAAAAACATATACCTAACTCACCTCAAACCATTCTGGACATCGGTTGCAGTGTTGGAATGAGTACATTTGCTTTACAAGATTTATATCCAAACGCGCAAGTTACAGGTTTAGACTTATCACCTTATTTTTTGGCAGTTGCTCATTATCGCGCGCAGGAGCGGAAAAGTAAAATCAACTGGGTTCATGCAGCAGCCGAGTCTACAGGTTTACCTGATGCATCATTTGATTTAGTGTCAATATTCCTTGTCTGTCACGAGTTACCGCAATTTGCTACTCGACAAATTTTTGCTGAAGCACGAAGATTATTAAGTCCAGGTGGTCATTTAGCAATAATGGATATGAATCCAAAAGCGGAAGCATTTAAGATGATGCCTCCCTATGTATTTACATTACTAAAAAGCACAGAACCTTATTTAGACGACTACTTTAGCTTGGATGTTGAGCAAGCTTTAATTGAAGCGGGTTTTGCGGCGCCTGTTATTGCTTCTAATAGTCCCCGTCACCGTACTATTATCGCGGAAGTCGTATAGGTTACATTAACCAATTACTTGCCTAACTCGGACTTCTTCTGATTGGGTTAATGTTTTAGCCAAATCTTCGCGGATGGCTTCTAGATACGTAGCGTCATTGGCTATATCTGAAGCTTCATCTGAATCAACATTTCCCATGTCGAGACTTTCTTCGTAAGCTTTGATTCGATAATCTAGTGCCTCTATAATAAAACGAACAGCTTTCGATGACAATTCCATCAAATTTTCTTATGAAAGTTAGTATGATTGTGAGTGGACAGGCGGGACACCTATCCTACATTGTATTATTTAAACTTGTGCTAGTACTGGTTGGTTTTGTGTTATGGAAGGTGTGTCTGTTTGAGAGTCATTACATAAAATTTCGCAGGAGTTATTGGGACTCTCGATAAGTTTAACCTTATGGAGGGTGGCGCCGATATTTTGAATAGGTGCCCGTAATACGTTACTAATATATAGTGCGATGTTTTCCGCAGTCGGTACTACTTCACTAAAATAAGCAATGTCTTTGTTTAAGAAGGTGTGGTCAAAAGGTTCTACTACATAATCGTCAATGGCTTTTTGTAGGGCACCTAAATCAACTAACATACCTGTACGTTTGTCAATATCGCCTTTTACGGTAATTTCTAAGTGGTAATTATGCCCATGACCGTTAGGACGCGCGCACTTACCATAAATCTCGAAGTTCTTTTCGTCACTCAAGCTCGGATGTGCTAAACGATGTGCAGCGCTAAAGTGAGTGCTGACGGTGAGATAAGCTTCCATTGCGTTGCCCATATAATCTGCCCAAAGTTCTGGATGTTCAAATAGCTGTATGCGGACTACAGGTAAATGTGGTGCTAGTTTTTGCCAAATTACCCGCGCGATATTTTCTGTCGTTGGTAGAGTCTCTTGAAACTCCGACCAAACATCATTAATAAACGAATAGTCTAGTTGACCAGTGACTTCCCGCTTGATTACGTGTTTAACATCGGATAAATTTAACACCATGCCATATTCATCAAGTTCCCCCAGTAAGGAAACGAATAAAACATAGTTATGTCCATGTCCGGGAAATTTGGCACATGCACCAAACTTCTCAAGATTTTCAGCTTCGCTCAACTCCGGCAACCAATACCGATGACTTGCCGAAAACTGCGCGCGGCGATTAACAATGCATTGCATGAGTACCTTGTCAGCAGTATTTAAAATTTCTTAACGTTTCACTTTTACCAGCATAAACTAATTGGGTAGTTTGTAGTTAGTTGTGTTTTCACTACTTACTATTGCACTGACATATAGATATTGTAGAAAAACCTGACTTACCTGTAAATATTTACAGAGTCTTGTGCTTCGTACAGTAACTGTTCTGATATACGAAACATTTCTTGTCCAGTATGTAAATAATTTTCGTCATAGGAGAGAGGAAAATACTTAAGTTCATCTATCCCATCGCTGATTTGATTGAGGCAATAATAAAGGTGTGCCGCAGTTCGTGCTAAACTAGGAGGGTTTGGCAGCGTGCGGAAAGTTGTTTGTGCAATTTTTACCTTTTCACGACAGTTATCTAAATATTCCTGAAATGCTTCTAACAAGTCGTCGTCAAACGGGTCAGCAGCTAAATCATCAATTTGTTCTTGTAGGGAGTCAAGAATCCAAGAAAGCGTCTCATTTAACGGGTAATAAATTCTCTGTAGCCATTGATCAACTAATTCGTCAATATCTCTACCAGTTTGACGTTTGACTTGTTGTGATGTCCCATTTCGTTGGGTGTATCTATCATCACTATTTTGCGAGTTTCGATTTAGCCTACGGTCATAACTTTTGCGACTTTTTTCGTCTCCCAGTACTTCATAAGCTGCATTAATACGAATAATTTCTTCAGAGTCTGTACTTTCTGGATTAGTATCTGGGTGAAATAATTTAACCAAGCGCCGATAAGCTTGTTTAATTTCCGCTTGGCTTGCTTTTTCACTTACTTTAAGGGTGTCGTAGTGGTTTGTATCAGACATTAACTTTGGGTATCAAGGCAACGAGCGCAATTTAATTTAGCTGTATCTAAATTAACAATCTTTGCTACTAACTTTTTAATCTAAGTCTTGAAACAAAGGTGTGCTTAAGTATCTTTCACCAAAACTGGGTTGAATCAAAACAATTAAACGTCCAGTATTCTCTTTGCGTTTAGCTACTTGAACAGCAGCATACAACGCGGCGCCGCTAGAAATTCCAGATAACAATCCTTCTTCGCGAGCTAAACGGCGCCCATAAGCTATAGCTTGGTCATCGGTTACAGAAATAACCTCATCTACTAATTCTACCTTAAGAACTTGCGGTATAAAACCAGCACCAATGCCCTGAATTTTGTGTGATCCTGGTCTTCCTCCTGAAAGTACAGAACTATTGCTTGGTTCAACTGCAATTGCTTTAAAACTAGGTTTAAGTAATTTGATTACCTCAGCTACACCCGTAATAGTACCGCCCGTACCTATACCCGCTACTACCATATCAACTTGCCCATCAGTATCTTGCCAAATTTCAAGAGCAGTTGTTTCACGGTGTATTTTGGCGTTTGCTGGGTTGCGAAACTGCTGCAACATATACGCATGAGGTGTAGTATCAACTATTTCCTGCGCGCGTTGAATGGCGCCACCCATCCCTTCAGTGCCAGGTGTCAATACTAACTCAGCACCATATGCCCGCAACATCGCGCGTCGTTCACCACTCATCGTCTCTGGCATCGTCAAAATCAACCGATAACCCTTTGCCGCAGCAGCCATTGCCAAAGCAATTCCTGTATTTCCTGATGTTGGTTCCACAAGCGTAGTCTTTTCTGGAAAAATTAGCCCTTCAGATTCAGCCGCATTAATCATACTTATGCCTATCCGGTCTTTTACCGATGCGGAAGGGTTCATACTTTCCATTTTGACTACAATACTCGCCACACACCCCTCTGCTTGAGGTATTCTATTCAATTGTACTATCGGAGTCCGACCAATAAGTTCCGTAATATCACTAGCAATATTCATAATTAATAGTTAGGAGTTAGGAGTTAGGAGTGCTGAGTGTTGAGTGCTGAGTGCTGAGTGTTGAGTGCTGAGTGTTGAGTGCTGAGTGCTGAGTGTTGAGTGCTGAGTGCTGAGTGCTGAGTGCTGAGTAGGAAGTACAAAGCTAGAAACAAAAAAGTTTGAAAGTAAGAGTTCACTATTTAACTCCTAACTCCTAACTCCTAACTCCTAACTCAGCACTCAGCACTCAGCACTTTTAACTCTTAACTCCTAACTCAGCACTCAGCACTTTTAACTAAATGTAGTACATGATGTCCAACTGCTTACGTGCGTCGCGTTTCTCACATAAGTCAGCAAGAGTATAATTCTGTAGAACCATGTTTGCTGCAGTACGAGCTTCTTTCCAAACTTCTTCGATGACCGAGCTATCTGGTGTTTTAGGCTTAACTTCTTCTGAAGAAGTTCTTACATCAAAACCTTCTAAACAAATTAAAACTTCGTATATTGTAATTTTCCAAGGTTCGCGCGCCAGAAGATAACCTCCCTTAGAACCACGTTGGCTTCTAAGAATACCTCCACGTCTGAGAGTCGCTAATAATTGTTCCAAATAGCGGTCGGGTATATTCTGCTGTACAGCAATTTGCCGAATTTGTAATGGCTCTCCATTTTGATACTGGGAAGCCAGTTCCAATAGTGCTAATATTGCATATTCTGATTTACATGATAGTTCCACAGGCTGCTAATTTATTATAGGGATTTCTTCTAGTATACTCCGGTTATACACTGGGGTTTGTTCGGTTTTCTTACAAAATACAATAATTCCCCACGAGGTCGCAGGGAATTACCGGATTTTAAGATATTTCTTTCGTTTATCAGTCTTTCTAACTACTAAGCGAAAGAAAAACTAATGATTGAAGATTGCTAACAATCTTAGAACGTGAAGGTGGTTCTCAAAGTACCGATGATAGCATTGGTTTCGTTGTCTCTTTGACCAGGATTCGTCAACCATATAACACCGGGGGTAATGGAGATGTTGTCGCTAACGCGGTATTTGTAGAAACCTTCGATATGGTAAGGAACACTTCTTTCGTTACTACTTGCGCGAGTAAACGAATAAGGTTCGGCACCTCCGAAGATTCCAAGAACGTTACCTTTCTTACCGAAGTCAGGTAGCGCAATACCAGCACCATAACTCCAAGCTTCACGGTCATTGTTAACACCTTGGCTGTTTAAATCGTGGTAAGAAACGAAGCCACTGATAGATAACTTATCGCTAGGTCTAAACGCAACCGAGGCACCGTAGGAGTTACTGCTAGTTGGGGTATCAAGTACATTAGCTTGGCGAGTACCAACCAGGGGAATATTCGTGTTTAATAGCGCACCATTAGCTGGGCTAACCACGTTGCCAGTACCACCAAAACCACCAGCGTCAAATAAGGTACTACCAGCACCATGATAACCGTGTACATAGGTTGCTGCTAAAGCAATGCGCTCACCGACATTGAAGTTCAATTGTCCAAGTGCGGCATAGTTACCATTAAATATACCTGAACCTGCTGTAGGAACATTTGGTCCTTGACCTGGGTTATCTGATGCTAAGTAACCAACAGTTATCGAGCTAGGCTTAAGAATACCACCACCTTTTCCAAATGGAATATTTAGCGCTGCACCTGCACCACCACCAATTCGGTAAATAGGGTTTTCTGATGCGAATGTTGATAACGCGCCGTTACCACCGTCATAGTCTTCAAAGTATGGGTTATTGGTTGCTGCGTAGTCGCTATGAATACCACCTGTTGCTGCTACATATAACCGAGCAGGTCCAATGGGTACATAATATGCTAACCAATCTAAAGCTACACGATTGCTAGTGTCACCAGTTCCAATTACATTAAATGTTTGTGTTCCTTCAAAAGTACCATTGACACCCAAATCGTTACCTACAGCATCGCGCGAACCTAAATTTAAACGTTGTGCATTCCCTGCTGCCAAACGAGTATGCAATACGTCCTTACCAGTAAAACTAGTTTGTAAGTCAAGACGAATCCGGTTCTGGAAAACTGTATTGTTACGGCTGTCAGCACGGTCGCCAAATGCATCGGTTACAGCGAAGATTGCCTCACCAACCAACTTGGTTGTCGTCGAGAACTGATTTGCTTCCAACTCAGCAGTGCGTGCTTCCAATGCATCAACGCGACCACGTAGAGTTGCTAATTCTGCTGAGAATTCTTCTTGTAAGCGCTGTAAGGTTGCTAAATCTTCTTTTTTAACCAAGTCAGCGGTTGCTGTTGCGATTAACTCGTTTACGCGGTCTAAACAAGCGTTCAAACCTGCTGCAAATTCATAACGAGTCAACGCGCGATTCCCGCGATAAGTACCGTTTGGATAACCAGCGATACAACCATAACGTTCTACCAAAGATTGCAGTGCTTGAAACGCCCAATCTGTTGGTTGCACATCGGAGAACTGGGAAACCGATGTCACTTGACCTTGGGAATTACCCCTTCCCTCATTGCCATACTTATCGATTTGGTCGAGACTGTTGACATTTGTTTGTTGTGGTTGTGCTTGTGCCAACAAGTCTGTTTTCTTGGCAGTTTCGATAGGGGTAACTGCTGTAAACACTGATGTAGTCTTTGTTGTGGTTTCTGTGGAGGCGGAAGGCACTGCTTCTGTTTCCGATACGGAAGCCTTTGACGAAGCCTCATTCACGCTTACTGTTTTGTTGGTAGCTGCAAATGCGGACGTTGAGACTAAAAGCGTCGCGCCTAAGACTGCTGGGCTTACCACTAAAGATTTCCACAAGATATTTGACATCTTTCCTGTTCTCCTCACACCTCGTGTAGACATTTTGTTTGCTGCAACTAATGTTTAGTTAATGCTACTTCCGTTTTAGACCGATAGACTAAGGCAAAAGTGCCCGCGTCCATTATTTTAGTTTTAGCAAAGTTGATCGAGTAATGCTAACTGTAAGAACAGTTAACTTATGCGATAAAGCTGCTTATAACTTTAGGTCATAAGCCTATATTATAGAACAACATTCTCGTACAATGACAAGATGGTAGCGTTCACACATCCAACTGTCACATACCCCTAAAGAATATTTTTGCGACAAATATATTACTGTCAGTATGTTTTTCGGAAGCTATTTTGGGATTTTTATACTGTCAGTATCAGTTTATATACTGAATTAAGATACTCAGGTTTTCACATAAGACTGATACTTCTTAATAGTTACTTTAAATTCTCAATTACTACTCACAAAAAATACTGAATTTAGCTTTTTTCACGCTAGTCTTAGCTAATTTGCGAAATTACTTGAGCCAAATCGAAATCTTTCTGTGTCAAACCACCTGCATCATGAGTAGTTAAGCTGATCTTAACCTGATTATAAGATATTTCTATATCTGGATGATGTCCCGCTGACTCTGCTGGTTCTACTAACTTATTGACAAAAGCTATCGCTTGAACAAAGTCTATAAATTTACGTGTCGCGCGCAGCGTCTTTGAGTCAACACTCCAACCAATTAGCGCTCGTGAGCGTTCTTGAATCTCTAACTCGCTTAATACTGGCGCCATATTCTAGCTCCTACCATTCTTATGTACTACACACTTTATCCTGACACTGGAATTTTACTTCGATGTGTTGCTCTCTCTAGCATTTACAACTTCCATCAGATTCTGGGTTAGCAAATATAAAGTTGTAAAAAACATCTACATAAAACTATCCGCCCTTACTTAAATCAGGTGACTTAAGTAAGGGCGGTCTAGTCGGGTCTTCAGGTTGCAACCAGACTGCCGGAAGGAACTCCAAGCATAATCTAGCTACTTAAGCTAACTCAGTCAGATAAGTAGACTAAGAGTAACTCCTAGAGAACAGCCCCGGCACTCAGCCGGCTAACTGCAACCTGATGACCCATGCGTATACTACTTTCTATCATGGGCATCACCTCCTTGTTGCCTAAACGGTCGAGCGTCTCAAAAGGCAGAAGCATAAAGCTTCCGGGTGTTTATTCCTATAAATAAATATAGCATACGAATTACAAGAGTGCCAAAAAAATCAACGAACTATAAAAAAGAAAAACCCTACCTTAAGGGCAGGGTTCTTTCTATCTAATAAACAGGGCTACTTAAGATAAGCTAAGAAGATTACAGCGCGTTACCACGAGGTAGTACTTCTTCAGGGAAGACAAACTTCTCATGAGGTTGGTCTTGAGGCGCCATCCAAGCGCGGATACCTTCGTTAAGAAGAATATTCTTGGTGTAGAATGTTTCAAACTCAGGGTCTTCTGCTGCACGTAACTCTTGTGATACGAAGTCATATGCACGCAAGTTGAGCGCTAAACCGACGATACCAACTGCACTCATCCACAACCCAGTTACGGGTACAAATAACATGAAAAAGTGCAACCAGCGTTTGTTAGAGAACGCAATACCGAAAATCTGTGACCAGAAACGGTTTGCA
>NZ_JBXXZH010000250.1:0-13075 GCF_059640475.1 Calothrix sp. CBUCES-K 9914 | reverse complement strand
TAATAAAAGCTTCATTAGCAAGACGAGCAAGCGTGATATTCTTTTCTTTTGCTAACAGATGGTGTGTTGATGCTACCACTACTAAATCATCTTGAAAAAATTGATGACTCTCCACTTCAATACACTTCGGTAATTCGCTGACTATATATAAATCATCCAGATTATTTGCCATCCGTTCCGCAATACCACTGTGGTTAGCCAATTTCAGCGAAACTTCTATTTCTGGATAACGTTGAGTAAATTCCCCCAATGTAAAAGGGATAATATACTTTGTCGTCGTCAACCCCGATAACCGCAACGTACCTTGTTTTAAACTTTGTAAGTCAGCTAATCTATCCTCAAATCTATTCATCGATTGGAATATTTTGTCACATGTCGCTATCAACTCTTTGCCTGCTGTACTTGGAGTAATAGTCTTGCCTAGCTTTTCAAACAAAGTTAAACCAAGTGTTTGAGCTAATTTCTTCACCTGCATACAAACTGCCGGTTGAGATAAAAACAATTCTTGACCCGCGCGAGTAAAACTACCAAATTTTACAACTGTGCAAAAAATCTTTAGCTGATATAACGTTGCTTGGTCAAGCATTAATTCCTGTCGCATAATTACCTTTACTCTTTACCGAGTTTTGATTTGAATATTCTCTAGCTGGAAACACACTAATTCACTCATAAATTACCTACATTAGCCATCGCAAATTTAGAACAAAAGCACCATGTAGTATTAAATCTGAAGTCGGTTGACTACTCGATTCTTCTAGTTTTGTAAAGAAACTTAAGATTTTCTTTACTTTTCTAGCTACGTTGTAACATGATAGTTCAACAGTTAATATCGATTATTTACATTTCGTAACATTCCCAAAAATTTCAACGTAGGGTGCGTGACGCTACTAAAATTTTGAAACGAAGCGCGTTATGAGTAGCGTCACGCACCTTACTATCGAATGTTGCTTACTTAACGTATTAATGGTGCGTGAAATAGCACCATTCCACCTCAATACTGCTCGGTTAAGAAAATTTGATAAACCACAAACCTTGTAGAGACGCGTTCACGAAGTGTACCGCAGGTAAATTTCGCGTCTCTACATCTACGAAATCATTACAATCTACCCTTAACCGAGCAGTATTGTTTTCACTCCTCCTTACTCTAAGCCCTAGCCCTTACAGTAGGGCGGCGCCAACGGGCACACGCTCCTCCCAAGGAGACTGGATGCAGCCTACGTGAACGAGAATGCTGACGTGAACGGTTAAATATCCTGAGTACTCCAGCAAAAAAACAGGTGACGAAAGTACGACTGATTATTGCCATAAAAGAAACATCCTCTATACAATAAAAATAATTCCATCAAAATCTAAATTAATTTTGTAACTGAACTGTATCAATATGGCGAAAACAAAAGTAACGAAGTCTTCTGAGCATAAGGCATCAGCTAAAAAAACTAAACAAAGTAAACCCTCTGTTCAGGAGCCAGCAGCGAAGAAGACCAAACAAAGTAAACCCTCTGTTCAGGAGCCAGCAGCTAAAAAAGCTGAACAAATTAAGCCTTTAGAAGGTAAGGCATTAATCGAAAAAGTCAAAGAAATGTCAAATAGCAGCAAAGAAGAAAAAGCTAAAGCGTGCGGCTACTATAACCTTACCAAAGACGGTGTAGAGCGAGTTAACATGATGAAATTCCTCAACGCTCTACTTGATGCAGAAGAGATATCATTTGATACCCGTCCGGACGAGCAGGGTCGCGGACGTAGCGCTAGCTACCGAATTGCAGTGCAGTCTAACGGCAATTTGCTAATAGGTTCTGCTTACACAAAACAATTAGGCTTAAAGCCAGGGGATGAATTCACCATCAATATAGGTAGAAAACACATCAAGTTGGTAGCAATTTCGGAGCAAGGAAATCAAGACGAGCTAGCCGCTTAAGAGCCAATATAAATCTACGATTTGGGGGCGCCGAAAAAATTGTAGGCTGCGTGAAAGCTATTACAATTCATCAATATTACGTATATTAAAGTGCTTTCACGCACCATCTAATCGCAAAGGCGCCTACCATAACCTATATTAGAAAGAACCTATTCCTGTTGCATGGCACATTCTCTCAGGCGCAAGTTGTAAAAAAAATCTAGTAATTATACATACATTGATGTATAAATCATAATGTTACATATAACGGTTCCCATTCAAATAAAGTGCATAATAACGGGCAGGGATGCCATTGGCGTCAAGTTAAGGCTGGCGCCCAAATGTCAAGCGACCTTTGGGCATTAGTCCTATGTCGCCTGCGAACAGCTTTAACAAGACCCATTGACCGATGATGTTCTATGAGCCAAGGTATAAGTTGTAACTCTGGATTTTGTAATTGCGCGCGATTGAAAAAATACAAACTGCGGAAAACCATTTCAACAGAAATTTGTTCTAGAGGCTGTTGTAAAGCAATGGCGACATCGGCACATAAGTCATTGAGTACGGCGTAAAAAATCCATGTCGCATAGATTTGCATTTTAATGCCATTAACTCCACCAACCCAAAGATATGACAAACCCAGTAAACGTTTTGTGAGTAAAAACGCATCTTCAATACGCCAACGACGACGATATAAATCACAGGTTTCCTGTGCAGAAAGTAGCTCCGGGTCGAGAATATTCGTTAAGTAACGATACCAAGTCTTGCCCCACAAAACTGAGACTAAACGCATCTGATGTTTACAGGGGTTGGTATGATGTAACCCCATTTGAATAATTTCATCTTTATAATGCGAACTGCGTGAAAGTGTACGAATTACGTTGTATCTTACTTTTTACGAATGACGGGTAAGAACATATTTCCCTGCCTCTGTCAAAGCATCAAACCATTCAAATCCATAAAAAGAACGTTCCCGGACTAAGCAGTTGAAACAAACGTGACTCAATTTCTTCGCTTGGTGGCGCCGGTACCGTTACACGATACCGAAAATCTGGATTTCCTGGTTTTTTGCGTGGTTTACTCATAGCTTTTCTCGCACCCTGTGTTGAGTTTAACCATATCTGGCGCCACGCTTGACAAGGCTCCATTTTTCTTAACTTGACGCCAATGGCATCCTTGCCCATTCCACAACATAAAGTAAAATTTATAATGTATCGCCCGTAAAAGTAAAGCCAGCCCAATCAAAAGGTGATGGGTATTTTTTCTTCGTTGTTAACATTGCTTGTTGTAATGCTTGAGTTTTATCTGGATTGGTCTTAAGATTTTTGTAGAATTCTGTCATTAATAGTGCTGTTGAACTATCATTAACATCCCATAAGCTTGATATTACACTCTTGGCGCCTGCTGTCATAAACGCGCGTTCTAGACCAATTACGCCATCACCTGTAATTTTTCCTAATCCTGTTTCGCAAGCACTTAAAACTACTAATTCCGCGTTTAGCTTCAAACTTGAAATTTCTTCAACTGTTAGCAAACCATTATCGTTGCCCGATGGCGCCAGAGGAATAGTTATTGATTCTTGAATATTCAATGATGAAGTTGCTAAATGTATTATTTTAGCTTTAGGCATTCGTTCTGTGACAGCAACTTTAGAAGCTTGTTTACCTGTAAGTGCTATGGTGTTAAAAATATTTGCGATAGCCTTTGCTTCTTGCTCTGCACCTGGTAATGGTGGTAAGGAACGCGGTGGTTCTCCTGGTTTCACAGAGATACTTGTAGTTTCAGGATTCCCAACAATTAAAATATCTTGTGTTTTTGCTTGTTTTTGTCGCTTTGAGTGCAGTAAATCTAATATTTGAATTGAGGGAGAAGTGGAAATTGCGTGCTTTTCTATTAAATATTGACCTTTTGCGTCTTGTAATGCTGCAAAGGGGAGGAGAAATAAGGCGCCTTGAGGAATGAAAATGACTTTATCGCTCTTCTGAATGGGCAATGAATCTGCTACAGGTTCAATTAATAATTTATGTAGTGTTTGTAGCTTTTTGTATTGACCATCTTCTGATTTTTTTATTTGTATAGTACCAATACCCTTATTACGGGTGCCAATTGCTTCACGACTACTTTTAACTAACTCTGTCAAAGATGTTTTTTGTTGCCACAACGGTTTTAAATCAACTTGACTAAACTTAATTTCTCCTGTTGGCTTGATTACCCATATGTATAATTCAGATTCTTTAGTTTCTTGTTTACCGTTAACTGTTGAGTTGTCGTATAATATTGAAAATTGTACTAGTGTTGCGTTTTGTTGTTTGGCTGTTTGCTTAATTTGGGCGATAGTTGGTGAAGTGGCGCCTGTATTAGGATTATTATCGCTTGAAGTGTTTGTTACTTCGATTAACGCGCGTCCCCTACTGCGTTCGGAAATGACTAGCGCATCTTCATATTTGTTCTGGGATACCAAATTCTGTATTAAGTAGACATCTCCAAAATAGTAATATTTTATGGTAAAAGAATATTGTAGACGTTTTTGAGTGCTAATACATGGGTTCTATCATAAGCCATATTGAAGAGAATCCTCAAGATACACAACGCTTAATTGGTCTTGGGTATCCTGAACTACAACAGTTAATTGAAAATGCGGAACGATTACACGACTCTAAACAAGCTTTAATAGAATCACAAAAAACTAGAATAATTGCTAGTGGCGGTGGTCGTAAAACAATAATGTCAGTGCGAGAGCAGATAATTTTAACTTTGGTTTATCTTAGACATATGACCACCTTTCAACTTTTGGGTATCCAATTTGGAGTAAGTGAATCAACGGCTAACTCTACGTTTAATTATTGGTTGCCGTTGCTGAGAGATTTACTACCATCTAGCTTGCTTGAACAGGTAAAAAAAAATGAATCAGATTATGAAATTGTCAAAGAAATACTTACTGAATACCAATTAACTGTTGATAGCTACGAACAAGTCAGGGAAAGACCTGGCGACAATAAAGAGCAGGAAAAATATTATTCTGGGAGTAAAACTAATCATACTTTTAAAACTCAA
Source organism: Calothrix sp. CBUCES-K 9914 (assembly GCF_059640475.1). Taxonomy (NCBI): domain Bacteria; kingdom Bacillati; phylum Cyanobacteriota; class Cyanophyceae; order Nostocales; family Calotrichaceae; genus Calothrix; species Calothrix sp. CBUCES-K 9914. The sequence continues at coordinate 8,127 of NZ_JBXXZH010000250.1, read as the reverse complement.
GTTATTATCATTCCCGATGGTCGAGATTTTGTTGATGTTGTAGCTGGTGTTCCAGGTCGAGTACATGACATCACATTGTTTCGAGAAAATCGTGACCTAACAATTCGCAATTCGCAAGTCGCAATTCGCAATTGAAAATGCGAATTGGGATAGAATCATTGATTAATTGCCTTGGGGGATACAAAGCCCCCACCATACCGCAGGTTGGTGGCACCCAAACAGTGATGGGTACAAGCCCTCACTGTTTGTCTTAATTGCGTTTCATGTCCCTATACCGGGAAATTGCGAACTGCGAATTGCGAATTGGAGGTGACAGTTTTGACCAAGAACAAAAATTCAAAGGTGATTTAGGCTATAAAGGAGAAGAATTAATTGACACTCCAATTAAAAAACCAAAAAATAAAAAATTAACGCCTGAACAAAAAGAGAGTAATAAGTTGTTTGCTGCAAAACGAGTATTCGTTGAACATCGTATTCGCTCGGTTAAGATATTCCGAGTTGCGGCTGAAAGATTTAGGTTAAATCCTAAAAAATATGAACAGGTAATTTTGACTATTTTCGGACTAGTAAGATTACGAATTGGGGCGCTAATATTACCATCAGAAATATCTACTATATTATCAGATTAAAAATAATGCATACAACTATATATTTTTGCCTCTTTTTCAATAGTAAATATCTCAAAGCCTTATTATAACGTCAAAGTAGCTGATTTCAAATGTTTGCATTTGCAGCCTGTAAGCTAGTTGTATAAAGGCTTTGATAGTTATTGGAGATGTCTATTCTTTCTTCGCCTTTTATTCCTTACTCCCCTTCTTATTTGCCATCATTACAAGTATTAGCGCACAGTAATAATGCAAGAAAAGCAGAAGCAGATATTAACTCGTCAACAAAAACAGCGTCTTGGTGTGGGTCGCTCAATTCCACAAAATGCTGTGGTTGTGGGTAATCCTATCATGCCAGAATATTCGGTTAAATATGGCGAACCACCTAAGCAATTAAAACCTCTACCTGGTTCAGAACGGGAAGCGAAAGCTATTGCACCTTTACTTAATACTCAAGCTTTGATTGGTAGTCAAGCTACTGAAACTGCTATTAAAGCCAAACTTTCCCAAGCTGGAGTCATTCATTTTGCCACCCACGGTTTATTTGATAACTTCCAAGGTTTGCAAAGTTCGATTGCCCTGGCGCCTTCTACCAAGGATGATGGTTTTTTAACTGCCGAGGAAATTCTTGACCTGAAATTAAATGCTGATTTAGTTGTTTTAAGCGCTTGTAATACAGGTAGAGGAAAAATTACTGGTGATGGGGTAATTGGTTTATCTCGTTCTTTGTTTATTGCGGGTACTCCCAGTGTGCTTGTATCGCTTTGGGCTGTTCCTGATGCTCCTACAGCGGAACTGATGACAGAATTTTATCAAAATTTGTATCAAAGGAAGCTTGATAAGGCACAGGCTTTACGTCAAGCAATGTTGAAGATGAATAAACGATATCCTAATAGTCCTAGAAATTGGGCTGCGTTTACCTTGACTGGGGAAGCTTAGTGAGGAATATAAACCTTTATGGTCATAGTAAAAGCCCTCACTATGAACAATTAACCCTGACTACAACGAAATAATTGTTTCACTGGCAAAATCGCCTCTATGACGCAGATGCAAGGTTATTTCTGTATCAAGTCTCTTTAAAAAAGTTAGAAGCTTTCCCTCACGCTCTTTGTAGAGACCTTACATGTTCGGTCTCTACATTTTTGGCACATATACTTTTTAGCGTAGGTTGGGTTGAGGCGCCGTTACTTTAATTATTCTCTCTATATACAGATTTCTGCCATTGCTTAAAAACTTAATTCAAAATCACTATTTATTTTTAAATACCAGATATTAAATTTTTTATAAAGCCATCATAAAATCTTAAAAATAAAACATTTTGTAAAGCATATAAGTACAAAAAGTCTATCCGATAGTATATTGGAATCAATCAAAAGAACCTTAGTGCATTTCTACAAATGACTAATAATCGCGAAAGAAATAATCCAGAAACAAGCTCTTCAACTGACGAGAAAACCAAAAATCCACCGACTAAATATGACTCCCCGTGGAAAGACATAATCGAAATATATTTTAAAGATTTCATGCTATTCTTTTTTCCTGCTGCCCATGAACAAATTGATTGGACAAAAAAGATAGAATTTTTGGATAAGGAGCTTCAGGAAATTACAAAGGATGCGGAAATAGGGCGACGTTATGCCGACAAGTTAATCAAAGTACACTTAAAAAATGGCAAAGAAGAATGGGTATTAGTCCATATCGAAGTACAATCGCAAGAAGAAGATGATTTTGCGATGCGAATGTATATCTATAATTATCGTATCTTCGATAAATATAAGAAAAACGTAGCATCTTTGGCGGTTCTAGGTGACGCAAAGGAAAGTTGGCGCCCTTTCAGTTTCGGCTACAATTTATTTGGTTGTTCGTTAAACTTTGAGTTTCCAATTGTAAAATTGATAGACTATCAAGAAAGACTAGCTCAACTGGAAAACGACAGTAACCCATTTGCTACAGTAGTGTTAGCGCACTTGGCAGCACTAAACACTACCCAAGACCGCAGCGCGCGTAAAGTGCAGAAGCTAGCTTTGGTAAGAAGACTGTATGAGAAAGGGTTCGACGAGCAGCAAGTAATAAATTTATTAGCTTTCGTAGACTGGATGCTAACTCTACCACCAGATATTGAAGCAGAGTTTAAACTAGATGTAAAACAACTGGAGGCAGGACGACAAATGAAATATGTAACTACTTTTGAGCGAGATGCTAGGCAAGAGCAAGCTTTACTAATGGTAACACAGTTGCTTAATCGCCGTGATGGTAATGTTGATGAGGCAACTTTGGAGCGCATACGTTCTTTATCCACTGAAGAGTTAGAAGCATTAAATCAGGAATTGCTTGATTCTACGTCGAGCAGTAGTAAGCAGCAAATATTATCACTGGTAACACGACAACTTAATCGCCGTTTAGGTAATATTGATGAGGCAACTTTGGAGCGTGTGCGTTCAATATCTGTTGAAGAGTTAGATGCATTAGGTGAGGCATTACTTGATTTTACATCAGTTACTGATTTAAATAACTGGTTATCACGTGGGTAATAAGGTTAATGGCGCCTGCAGTGTATGCAAGGCGTCTATGAACCAAGATGACAGATTTCAAAGCGAATCAAAGAGGTCGCGGAAATTGCCAACTTTACTGTTGCTGAAAATCGCAGTTATCAAGCGAGTTTGAAGGTTTACCGAGATTGGTATGCCATTGAGATGACAGCGCGCTCAGAAGCAAGGCAGCAAGGACGAGAAGAAGGAGCAAAACAGAAAGCAATTTCTATCGTGCGCTCACTGCTTGGCATTTTAGATATAGAAACTATTAGCCAAACTACAGGTTTTAGCATGGCAGAGATTGAACAATTACAACAACAATAAACATGTGGTTTGCACTGTTTGTTGATAATCCTCAATCATCTGTAGAAATTGTGGCAAATTAACTCTAATTAGCTGAGTTACAAAATTAATGAAGGCACCGCAAGAGTCGATAATAATTCTATCATTGGCGCCAAAGAAAGCACTCAAGCCACCTACTGGTTCGTGTGTTCTTTATTTTTCCTAGGGCACAAAGAGACACTTAACCGGGAGCAAGAAAACCGTAGCAGGGTTTTGCCCAGCTACGTAAACGCATAATTGCTACCTCACATAATGTAGATATCTTCGATTTGAGCGTAAATTATGCATTTTCCATAAGCTTGAGGTGCAAAAATATGTATCAGCAACAGTGCTGGTGCTTACCGTTACGGTATGGTAGGGTGTGTGACACCACGGGAAAAATCCACTCAATATGAAGGGACTTGTAGCGTCACGCACTATTTCTCGTGTTGGTGCGTCAAAGCAGATTATTTTTCGTTTGATTACAGATTGTAATAGCTTTGACGCACCCTACCAACGTTCGTGTCATAAAATTGGGTGGGTCATTTGCAACGGTGTCACTCCTGTAACGGATAAGTTACTGGTTACAAACAAAATTTAGTTGTTTAATATTAACCATCCGTTACATCCGTTCATAATCCGTTGCGTAAGTTCTGCATTTTTGCATAAGCTTGAGGTGCAAAAGATATGTGTAAGTAGCAGTCTATGTAAGGCGCCTATGAATTAAGAAAAATAATCAATCTATTTATCTTCTCTCCGCAAAAAGGTAATATTTTACTCAAATATAGTAAATTTCCTTAAAATGGGCGTTTTATTAAAGTACTGTAGGCGAGTTGTGGTTGATGGTTTTGCCAATCGTCAAATTATAGAACAGGCGCCGAATCAAGCTTTCCTTCAACAAAGGTTTGGTCTATTAGACGACACTCAAGAGGTGTCTCAACAAATTCAAAGTCAAATTATGCAGTGCTTACGGCAAAACATCAACTCAACTGATGCAGAATCTTGTTTACGCTGCTTTGTGTCTCACCAAGTTGAGTACTTATGTTTGCAATTGGAGCAAAGGTTTGGTAAACAATATGATTTTACCAGTGCTGAGTTGCTACCGTATGTTCTCGATAGTGTTAGGGAAGGTGTTATTTATAATTCCTCGTCGCTCATTACCCGCGTTTTGGATACATTCGACCCAAGTAAGGGTAGTTTATCAACTTGGACTATTAGGGTATTTAAGGGTAATCCTGATATTAATCGTATTTTACGTGAACATGGCATCGAGCAGGTTACTAACTGGATGATTCTTAGCTATATGAAACCTGGGCGCCTACAATCAATTTTAACTGAACAACACACCGAAACGGAAGTTAACAAAGCATTACAGTTACTTGAGAGTTTTCACGAAGTTTACTGTACTCAACTTTGGCAACAGCGAAAAGCTGGAACTCGCAGTCGATATCCAGAACCAACATTAGAACAGTTATCACAGATAGCTAATAAATTAGTGCCAACCACAACACCAGAGGAGGTGCTTGAGCAATTGCAAAATCTTGGTAATTTCCTCAGACAGGAACGTCTTCGTCCAACTAAAACAGATATTAAAACCAAACCTACTAAACGCAAAGGCAATGATAGTTCAAATGATTTTACTAGTACTCCACAATTCGATGCTTGTTTTACAGGCGCCGTCAAACAGGTTATAGAAGCTCGTATAATCTATTTACAAGGGAAAAAGACTAGCAAATCTCAGCAAAAAGCAGAGAATTTTATCAAAGCATTAGATTTATTTCATTGTCAAGGAGTGCCGATGAAAGAAATTGCCCCCCAATTAGATTTATTAGACCAACCTGCTGTTAGTCGTCTGCTAGAATTGAACAGCTTACGCAGCGATATTGCCAACGCTATTTTAAAATGTTTACAATCATATATTTTAGAATACGCTAAATCTCGCTATAGTCCAGATTCTCTAAAAGAGATAGAAGAAAAAGTTAAAGCTACTTTAGGATTGGATATTCAAGCCTTAATTGAAGAGGCAAAAAAAGAAGCAAATGATGGTAAAACTAAAGTTAAAAGTAGTAGGTTAGCAATAAAAATTTGTAGTTATTTAGATAATAGGAAGATTTGAATGAGTTATACTGATGATTTAGATTGTTTTTTGGATGATTACTTTGGGTCAGTCCCTACTGAAACAATAGATTTAGATGCAGAACAAGTTGAGCAAGCTTTAGAATTTAGTAATAAGGCAATTCATCGACAGCGACAAGTTTATCTTCATGCTTTAGCAAAGTTTGGTTTTGCTGAATGGTTAAAAAAACGCCAACCATCACTTTTTAATCAGGACTTGACGTTATTGCAACCTGCGAATAGTGGTATCATTGATGCTGTTTGTAATGTTCATGTTAATAATTTTAAGCTTTGTTTGATTCCAACGATATCATTTAGCGATGACGAAATTACTATTCCGTGCGCGGTTGTTGACTTACCAGAGTTTGCACATCATTTTTATGTAATTATTGCTATCGATGAGGAGTTGGATGTTATAGGAATTAAATGCTTTATGCGGTATGATGAATTAAGCAATCACCGCGCGCAGTTACAGCCACAAATCGATTGGACGTATCAACTGTCTCTAGCCAATTTTAGCCAAGACCCAAACGAACTATTATTATATTTACAACATCTGGCGCCGGATGCAATTCCTTTATCAGAAGTTACTAGTCGTAAAAATACCCTTATCTCAATACAACAAGAATTATTACATATATTACCACAAATTGGAAATCGCTCTTTATGGCAAGCCTTAACTTGGCGCCAGGGTAAAGCAGTTTTAACAACACCAGAACTACTGAGATGGCTAGATGCTGAAGACACAGCACATAAATCAACTCATTTATCAGATTTGTTACAAATTTTAACTCAACAAGTGATAGATGCTAGAGACTGGTTGAGTAATCAATTTAATGATGCAGTACAAACCCTGACTTGGCAAGTTAGACCTTTAGCTTCGGCATTTCGAGGTGAAATACGAGAACTTACTGAAATTATTACAAAAATTAGCCAACAAAATAATCTAGAAATTTCTAGGACAGCTTCTTACGTATGTCAATACATATTAAATACTCCTTTACAAATACATATAGTCACTTGGCCATTAAACAGTGATGAATGGGCTTTGCTACTAATCTTAACATCTACTAATTATCAATTAGATTCAGAATACAATTTAAGAGTCAGTGACCAAAATACCATTTTAGCTTCAGAAACATTGCTCCAGAATAGTCAAGACCAATGTGTATATACATTAGTAGTGGGTAATCATCAAGATATCTTTGTAGCAACAATTACATCATCACTGGGAGAGACTCATGTTTTACCCCCGTTTAAGTTTACTGGTAACGGTAACACTCCGTAACGGATGAGTTATTGGTGTTGTACCAATTTTGTGTGAAGCTGCACAGAAATCACTCTACCTTCTAACCCTCTTTTCCCTCTTTGTGTCCTTTGTGTCTTTGTGGTTACTAAAAAAATAAACCACAAAGAAAGATAAGAAAGTAACTTTTGCTATTTAAAAAATTTATGACAAGCTTTCAATTAAAAGTTAAACAAATCGCATCAAATTGTAACTTCGAGCTAACTTATTGAGTATCAACAGGAGTTTTTGAACCTCGCACGACAAATTAATAGTCGTGAAGCTGAAGGGGTTGCTTTAAGTAATTTTGGCGCCATTTATTTTTATCTTGGTGATTATACAACAACGCTTCAATATCTTGAGCAGAGTTTAGAAATTGCAAGAGAACTTAAAGATTCTCAAAGAGAAGGGCAAATACTTGGTAATATAGGGAATACTTACCTTGAACTTGGTGACTATAACAAGGCAATAGCACAATTTGAGCAAGTTTTAGTGATTTCAAGGAACATAGGAGATAAACAAAGCGAAGGAGCTACATTAAGTAACTTAGGTCTAGCTTACAATAGTTTAGGCACCTATGCAAAAGCAATAGAGTCTCATCAGCAGTATTTACAAATTGCTAGGCAAATAGGAGACAAACAAGGTGAGGGAATAGCGTTAGGTAATATTGGTATTGCTCATTTTAATCAGGGAGAATATCCGAAAGCAATAGATTTTTATAAACAAGCTTTGGCAATTGCAAAGAATATAAAAGACAGTCGCACCATGTCAGAAGTTTTATATAATTTAGGAACAGCATATTACAAAGCTGGTAATCTGAATTTAGCTTCAAAACATCTATCAGAAGGGATAAAGGTTTTAGAAACTCTTCGAGAAGGTTTAAATGACCGAAATAAAGTTTCTATATTTGAAACACAGACAAATACGTATAAAGCATTACAACAAGTACTAATTGCACAAAATCAAATAGAAAAAGCATTAGAAGTTAGCGAAAGTAGTCGCGCTAGAGCATTCGTTGACTTACTTGCAAGTAAAAACGAAGTAAATTTAACTAAAACTCCAACAATTCAGCAGGTACAACAAATTGCTAAATCTCAAAATGCGACTTTAGTACAATACTCAATTATCAATGATTTTTTTCAAGTTAATAAACAACCATCATTAAAAGAGTCATACTTATACATGTGGGTAGTTAAGCCGAATGGTGAAGTTATATTTCGTAAAAAAGATTTAAAACCTTTATGGCAGCAACAAAATACTTCATTGAAAG
>NZ_JBXXZH010000249.1:0-13169 GCF_059640475.1 Calothrix sp. CBUCES-K 9914 | reverse complement strand
ATTTTTCAAGATTTTTAGGGAACGAATCAGCCCTGCTTATTAAGGGGGGCTAGGGGGGATTAAAATTATAAGCAACTTTAAAATACTTGTATGTACACGCCCTGTCTTAATAACAAGCTAAAATACTTTATTAATTTTTACGTAAAACGAGGGCTAAACTTTTTAATAATTTCTTTTAAATCGAGATAATAAGCATCATCCTCTTCTTGTAAAGCATCAACTAGAGAAAGCAGTTTCTGCGCTGACTTAAAACAAATATTATATGTGGTGTTTTTGGATTGGTACCTACACCACAACGCACACTCACCTCTTCATCTTTTGCTAATTTTTCAATAAGTGAAGTAGGGCAATTCTGATTTTGTGTAACACGTAAACGTGTTTCAGCAAATTTATCCTCTGCAAGTCTTTCCAAAGCCCATACTGGTGTTAATTTACTTCTCGCTAAATTTTGGCGAATTACCTCGTTTGAACATTTAATTGCCCACTCTATGAAAAAGGAAGGTAACTCATAATCTATAAAAACATAAAGATTTCTACAACAAAGGTCTTCATAAAAGTTAGGATTTTCCAATAATAATAAATATTAATTAAAATGGATTTTCATCATAGTCAAAGTAGTAGTCTACGCGCTCTTTGAGTGTCCAAGCTGCAATAAAACAAATCGTTTCGTTTTGGTCTTGAGCTAGTTTTGTTAAAGTTTTACGACTTGACTTAGTGTTTTTTGCTACGGCTGTACGAACACAAATTTCTTCGTCTCGTGCGAGTTGCATCAGTAAGCTTTGAGGTGTGTTTGAATTACTGGCTACTGCAACACGTATATTGGTATCTTGATGATTAACAGCCCATTCTAAAAATGATTCGGGTAATTTATATTCTTGAATAATTTTAATATCACATTTCATCAGCTTTTCAAGTAATTCATTTACAGCGTGTTGAGGAGTATTAGGATTTTGAGCGGCCCCGAAGCGGACTATTCCATTTATGTCTTGGATTAATTTCTCTAACGCATGACTTGGTGTTTTGGTGTGTTCTGCAATCTTCGCACGAACTTCATAACTTTTATCTGCTGCAAGCTCTAATAACGCGCGTTCGGGAGTATGGGGATTTTCTGCAATTGCAAGACGAACCTTTTTACTCTTATCTTCTGCTAGCTGTGTCAACGTGTCGGTATTAGCACGATGATTTGCCGCGACCTGATAACGTACATCTAAACTTGTATCTTGAGCAAGCTGTGCTAAAAAAAACTGAGATGTATTCTCATTACCAGCAACGGTTTTACGAATTCCTTCATCTGAACAATTTACTGCCCATTCAAGGAATAATGACGGTAAAGTGTCTTCATTAAAAATATAAGGGTTAGTTTGATATAACTCTTTGAAAAAATCAGGATTTTCGAGCAAAAGAAGCTCAATAACAGGATTTTTGAGTACTTGGTGCGGAAATTCAATAAATAGTTCTATTAGTAAATCTGGGGGTGTATTTGGGTTGCTTGCAATGAGTTTACGGACTAATCCATTATGAGTGTCTGCTAACTTCCTAAGTTCTTCAGAAGGGGTCGTCGCATTAATTGCTTGTTTCTCAATAGCTTGTTTCATTGGACTGGAATAATGTAAGGGTTTGTTGCTCTTACCTTTTATTATTCCCACGAATTTTAATAAGACTTAGATTCCCGAAAACTTTTACAATTTCGAGAATCTAATTCATCAAATTTTTAAGAAACTCACTTTCTGAGCAAATAATAATCTAAGCAGATAATAAACGGACGCTTTCGCCGAACGGAAATTGTTCTAAATTCATTCCACCTGGTGTGACTACCCATAACACAGGTAGTTGCGGCGCCTCTTCAGGGAAAAGACCATATCCATCCGTAAGATAAACACATACTGCTTGTGCGTGTCCGTCCCAGCGTTCTACTACTTTGTCAAAGAATGGTATAAATGATGTACCCCCTCCTCCCTGTGGTTTTGGAAAGGGACTATCAGGATTAAGTTCGTAGGGGCCATAAGCATCAGCGTCAACGTAATATAACTCACACTTAAGGTGAGGGTAAGAACGTAAGATACCGCAAACCTCACTCAAAAATAGCCCCAGTTCTTCGCCACCAATCGAGCCGCTAGTATCAATCGCAACGTAAACTATTACTGACTCACCTTGTAATGCCTCTAAATATAGTCCCCGTCCAACGAACCTACGGTCAAAACCAGTAAAGTCGGTTGGTGTTTGAACCAAATAACGCCACAAATACGAGCGCCAGTCTATCTGTGGTTTTGTAACATTACTTAATTCGCGCTCAATACCTGCGGGTATATTACCTTGTTTTGATGACCGAGCAATTACTGCTGCTTGTTGTAGTGCATTACGCCAGTGTGCTTCTAATGCTGCTCTACGCGCGCTAGACATACTGTCGCCTTCGTTACCTGAACCATCTTTTGAATCACCGTCTGGGGCTTCTAGTAAATCAGCTAGGCCAGCACCACCAGCTTCCCACATTTGCTTATATTTTTCTGCGTCTTTAGAAAGAATCTCATATATTTCCTCAACGCTAAGATGTTCCAACTTCTTGTCACGCAAACCACCTTCTGGCAGTTCAAAATAACCTTGCTGCATAATAATGCCGTTAATAACAATATCAGCAGCAAAGTTCCATAATATAGCGTCGCGTACACCTCGACGAGGTACATGGAGTAATGCAGCGTGCAACACCTCGTGTAGCAAGACTCCATCGAGTTGTGCGGGTGGTAGAGCAAGTAAAAATTCTGAATTATAGTATATATCCTTACCGTCGGTTGCAGCAGTTTGATAATGGGGAGCATTAATAAAACGCGCGAACAAAGCCAAAGTCGCAAAAAACGGTGACTTTGTTCGCAACCGTATAAGTGAAGCGCTAATCAATTTTTGAATATCTTGTGTCATAAAAAATGCGAGGGATTTAAGATTTGCTCATACCGATTAATTGGTAATATTCCTGAATAAATTTCTGTAAATCGTTGTCTTCTTTGGCTAAGGTCGCGAAAACACCCATATGACCTTTGGTACGCATCATTGGTAACAAGTCAGCAATGAAAAACTGTACCCACTCTGTTGCAGCTTTATTACTCAGCCACTTATAAGCGTTATATCCTTGTTTTGCATCTGCCGCGCGTACTGTTAAACCGATAGCTGTTGCATATCGCGCGCTTGGTTCTTTTGGGAAAGCTATCTTACTACCTTTACCTTCGAGAATAGGCGCCAAGCTAGGTAAAGTTTGGTAAACTTCCAAGTAAGCTGTAAATTCAGCGGTTGCACCTTTACCAACAGCGGGAGAAGTATCAAGTCCAGCATAATGTAGATGGCTCGCCATTTCCCAGGAACGCGGGGTTGGAAATGCAGGTTGCTGAGGGTCAATTTTGTGTAGCAACGTGGAACGGAACGAGAGAAATGCAATAATTTGTTCGTGTAGTTGCTTTTCCAATGCGTATGCTTTAAAACTATCAAAATCTACTTCGACTTCCAAATGTAGAAATCTGTTCGCTAACGGCGCCGGCATGTCAAATACTGCTGCACGGTCTTCTTTACGGTTTCCAGCAGCCCAAATAAACCAACCCTCTGGCACAGTATAACTACCGACTCGACGGTCTAAAATTAATTGTTGTGCAACTCCTTGCATCGCAGGTGGCGCCATATTTAATTCATCTAAGAAAAAAATACCTTTACCATCACGAGGTAGAAACTCAGGTGGAAACCACTTGGAAATACCATCCTCTGCAACAGGTAGTCCACGTAAATCAGTTGGCGCCAGTTGTGACAAACGCAAATCGACAAAATTAATTTCGTGTTCTTGTGCGAGTTGTCCGACAATGCTAGATTTACCAATACCTGGAGGACCCCAAATCATTGTACTGATTTGAAGATTTTTGGCAACCAAGTTATTTAAATAGGTTTTGAGTTGGCTAGGTGTCATAATTTTAATTTTAGATATTACGTTTTTTTAGAGCCTGAAGTGCTGCACTCCGAACTTCTGGGTTGTTATCCCTAGACAACTCGATTAAAATATCGGTTGATATATCAGGATGTCGAGTAGCATAAAGACGGTCGAACTCAATGTAACTTTTAGCGAATGCTGCAATTAATGTCTGCCGCATTTCTACTGAAGTATTAGGATGTGCGAGCAACAACCAGTTAAACCCAGTTAAACGCGCTAGATACTCCAATACCTTCACAGGTGTATTTGGGTTCTGAGCAACGAATATACTGCACTGCCAATCATGACCTAACATTTCTAGAACATTGGCAGGTGTGTTAATATGGCTCGCAACTGCCCGTCTAACTTCTATTTCTGTGTCCATTGATAACGTTTCTAGCACAGAATTTGGCGTATTTGGATTATGAGCAACAGCTAACCGTACTTCCTTAGATGCATCGCGCCACAGTACTTGCTGCAATAATTCACGATTAGCATTTGGATACTGGGCAACTAGTAAGTCATGGGAACAAGTTTCAGCTATATGTCCAAGAACAGATGCTGGGGCAAGAAACAGTTAGATAATTATTGTCCATATATTACCAAATCTACTCAATATGGGTAGACTGTGACTTAGAAATAATCGCTTATGGTAGCATCACGCTCCCTAACAATTTCCTACGGACATAAAACGCAATTTCCTGCATGTACGTGTACGTAGTGTTCATAAGAAAGTGTACGCTTATGTAATTGTCGATGACTCCAGGTTTTATTCGTTATAGCTAATGGCCTAGCTTCATGCATGTCATTACTTGTAAAGCCGTCCCCAGTGTTAATTTTCTTAAATCAACTTGACATCTCCACATTATTTGATTTATATACACATATAGTACATAAGTGTATTGGTAATAGCAATGCCGCAAATCTACCAGTCTTACGTCACTCAAATTTCTAACGGACTTGCCAAAGAGCAGAGCGCAATCGAGATGTTAGAAAAATTCTCGCTAGTTGCTTTTGACATGTCAAAGATGGCGTTGATTGGCTTGGAAAGCGGCATGGATAAAAGTAAGCTAAACACTCAGATTCAACAAAGTTTTAATGTAAATAAGCGTCATGCGAATAGCGTGATCAGCTTTGTTGCTGGAGAATTAAAATCGACAGAAGAATCTCACAAAAGACATAAGGCAAATCAGCGCGCGTTGTAATCGCAAGTTTTACTTTCTTATCACCTTACGAACAGCAACATCATTATCAAGAGCCAACTGCCGTAGCAACTTAGGTGGCGCCGTCACATCAATGCCCTATTCCAGAGGAGTTTGATGCATCGTAATTTTCCTTGTCCTCTACAGTTGTGAGTCAAGTCGGTGTCATTTATATACGTATATATTAAGTGTATTATTTTACATGGTTAAACATTGAATTACTAGCTACATACGCTACAAAGGCGCCTGTATCAAAAACTTTCTTGTAGAATTAGTTTCTTATAAAATAAAATATATATCTTGTGATGTATCTTGTGGAACGGGCATCCCTGCCCGTTACATATAAAGTTGAAATACCAAAAATAAAATTAGAATACCTTCATTAAAAGGTTTTTCATATTGATCTTGTGCTAAAACTTCTAAAATGTAATTAGGTGTATTATGATTTTCTGCTACTAAGCGTAACACATTAATATCTGTATCTTTTGATAAGAATTCTAAAGCTGTTGGTGGTACAAACTTATTTTCTGCTACCTCCCAACGAACATGTAAATTTTTATCAAGAGCCAATAGATTTAGTATATATGTATTTTGTGTTTCTCTTGCAACACAGCAGCGAATAGCAAAATCATTAGAAAAGGCTAATTGTTCTAAAATAATTTTACTCAGGCTAGGAGTTGTTACTGGATTTAATGCAACTGTTAGGCGAACACTTTCGTCTTTATCCCGTGATAGTATTCCTAAATATCTTAGTGTTGTTTTAGAGCTTTTTGCTACATAAAAGCGAACTTGTTTATTTGGATGGCTTATTGCCCAATTCATAAAAAAGTCTGGTAAATTATCTAACTCAAAGATAACGTCACAATTAACATGCTCAATTGGAACCAATTTATCTAAAAGATTAGGAGTTTCTAATATGAGTAATTGAATAGCTAAATTATTTAATACTTCAATTGGGTATTTACCAAATAGTTCTTCTAGTATGTGTGGCGGTGTGTTAGGATTTTGAGCGACAGCTTCAATAACTCTGTTATGACGGCTTTTTGCTAGGGAGCATAAACATTCTGCTGGTGTACCATCGTATGAAGCTAGTTCCAGAAGCCGTTCTACAGGTGTACTATTGTTCAGTATTTCTTCTAATAGTGCAGGTTGCATATCTTTACTTGAATACCTTCACTATTTATTTTTCCCTGTTGAAAGGCAACAATTTCAACGTTAACAATTTATTTGTCTCTTGTAGGTTTTCAAGATGCTAGTACATAATGGCGGAAATAAAGCGACCATTTTAAATGGTTGAAAAGGCTATTTTATAAGCTTTCTTTCTTTTGCATTTTTATCGTATCACATGCTTATAGAGACGAAAATAAGGGCAGCAATTCTTTATAATTGCTGCCCTAAAATAATAGTAATTATCCCGCGCGCTTCATTTAAGCAGGAATCAAAACTGTATCGATAACATGAATAACACCGTTATCAGCTTCAACATCTGGTGTAACAACAGTAGCGTCGTTTATTTTTACACCACCATTGGATGCGTCAACTTTTACTTCGCTTCCTTCAACGGTAGCAGCTGAACTAAGCTTCACTACATCTGTTGAAAGTACTTTACCTGACACAACATGATAAGTCAGAATCTTTGTAAGTTGGGGAATGTCTTGAAGCAGTGAGTCAACTGTACCTGCTGGTAATTTTGCAAATGCTTCATCAGTAGGAGCAAACACTGTGAATGGTCCGGCGCCTTTGAGGGTGTCTACTAAATTAGCAGCTTGGACTGCTGCAACTAAAGTATTAAATGAACCTGCACTTACAGCGGTATCAACGATGTCAGCCATGTGTTTGGTGGTTTATTGTATATTTCGTTACGAACTTAACATTGTCTTTAGTATTCTGAATATCTATCTTTAGATAGGTTAAATTAATAAAATTACTGCGATAACAAAACGTTAATATAAACTTAACT
Organism: Calothrix sp. CBUCES-K 9914; assembly: GCF_059640475.1. Taxonomy (NCBI): domain Bacteria; kingdom Bacillati; phylum Cyanobacteriota; class Cyanophyceae; order Nostocales; family Calotrichaceae; genus Calothrix; species Calothrix sp. CBUCES-K 9914. Next base: position 6,067 of record NZ_JBXXZH010000249.1, on the reverse strand, counting down.
ATACTTTGTATCTTTGGGTAGAGGTAAAAATATTAGTTAAGATTTAACTAATATTAAAATATGTATTTGTTGCTTATATTAATGATAGATTTAACTTTATTGGCGTCGAATTAATATGGCTGTAATTAACAAAATAATTGATATTGAAACGCATGAAGGTATAAATATTCACAACATTACTCCACAAGTTGAATCAGTTGTGGCATCGACTTGCATACAAAATGGTTATGTGTTAGTATTTTCTCGTCATACAACTACTGCATTAGCTGTTAACGAGAACGAAAAAAGATTACTGGAAGATATTAAAGTATTTTTAGAAAAACTGGCGCCATTAAACGACCGTTATTTACACAATGATTTACACTTAAGACCGAATATTCCGCCTGATGAGCCAAGAAATGCTCATTCGCATTTAATGGCGATGATGCTCAATAATGCTGAAATTATTCCAATTGTAGATGGAAAGTTGGGTTTGGGCACTTATCAATCTATTTTATTTTTTGAATTAGACGGTGCCCGTAACCGTACTGTTTTATGCCAAGTTTCCGGAGAATAGTTGATGTATTTTATTTACAATCCCAATTAATTAATGAATTTTCGTGTAAAAGCTGTTGAAGTGGTTCCAATGCACTAGTTTGCTTTTGGACATAGGCGCCGATAAATAAACCGATAGTCTCTGCTATTAACCAACGAGTTGATTCTACAGGTTGAGCTGGAGGAAAATCAACAGAGTTTCTAGCGGTGGTAGAATCGAGAGGATGTGCAATTGCAAAATGATTTGCTCCCTCTAATAAAAGAACATAGCTGTCATTTCGACCACCGATAACACCTTCGCTCCAAGTACGCCTTACAGGTGTAGTTGCATCAAGTTCTTCAACAGCGTACATTTCACTGCTCGATACAATAACACCATCGTTAGTACCACCCAAAAGTAATAAAGGCAATTTATCTGGTAGTGGTAAGATTGTATTAGGTGGATAACCCTGTATAATATAACCCATGCTGTGTGTACCGTATGCAAAGGAAGCGACGACTTGAGGAAAAATTTGCGGATTCGCGTTTTCAATTGCAATCCTACCACCAGCAGAGTGTCCACCTAAAACAATACGTTCTAAATCTAATAATCCTGCGAGAACTCCTTGCGTTTGAAACTGTTCGAGTTTAAAAAGCAGCGTTGATAACGTTACACTTGTTGCTTTAGTTCCATAAACATCGGGTTTTAATGCAGCAAAATCTCCACCCGGTGTTAAATTTACATTTCCTGCAAACTCTTCTGCAACAAAATTGAATGTCACTACTACCAACCCACGTTCGGCAAGACTTTCTGCCAACCATTGATACACAAAACTTTCACAGTTATACCCATTGAAAAATATTACAACTGGAAAAGGCGCCTTCTCTGGATTTGCTGGTAAAGTTAAAGATGCTTTTGCCTCTTCGCTGCTTATTTCTGCTGCTGGGTAAAAAACTTTTAAGAAAATTGTATCAAAGGGGGGTTGAAAGTTTGGTATTTTCGTAACTTCAAAGTATGCGCGAACAGTCATAGGCTTCTTGAGATCAGAAAATAAATATATTAACTCAAATCGAATATCTCGAATTCAAACTGCCCAAATAACATATTTTTATCTACTGCCGATAAAATTTTGTTGTCCGCACGCGTATCTATAGTACGGCAAACTTTTGCGGCAACATCAGCACGATGGATACTTCCAATTATACGAGTATCTTCCGTTAATACAGCGTTACCTGTAGCTGGTTCTGATTTTAAACCACCTGGACGAACTATAGTATACGTCAAACCACTGTTAATTAAGTACTGTTCAGCTTTATCTTTTTCGATTAATACTGGTTGCAATACTGCTAAAGTTTGAGGAGAAAGTGCTGAGACGCTGTTCCCAGTTCCAATTGAGGTTACTAGTATAAATTTTTTCACATCCTTAGCAACCGCAGCATCAATTAAATTCTTATTGCCTGGATAGTCAGGTTTAACGCCATCTTGAGGTAAACCACCGATGGTACTAATTACAACATCAATCGATTTTGACTGTATCGCACGATTAAGGTCATCTGGTATCATCGCATCTCCGATCACAACAGAAACACCCATTTCTTCAAGCTCCGTGCGGGATGCTTCGCTTCGCAGCAACGCGGTGACGTGATGACCTTGTGTGGTGAGACACTTAACAATTTCCCTACCAACACCACGACTTGCACCAGCTAAAAAAATTGAACTTGTCATTGTTAATCGCGATTAATAATTATTGTACAAATAGAAACTGGGATTGTTGCCACTCCAATGCTAGAAACTATTAATATTAGAGCATCAACCGTGCATAACATCCCCCAAGTATTAATTATCCATGCCCCTGTCGCGCCTAGTTACCCTAATTGTAGGTTTAATCGTCATTCTGGCTATGAGCTTGTGGCTGATTGACTCACTTTCCCGACTTTACTGGCAGTTGTCTTACTCTTCTCCCTTGCTGGGCAACTTGCTGTTATTACTGCTTGTTCTCTTGGTGGGGGCACTAATCGCAGCATTTGTTTACTATGTCATCGTAATTCAAAACGGTGATCAAAAACGCCGTGCAAGAGAGCGGCGCCGTGTTACACCTGCTGAAATTCCTGCTGCAAAGTCCGAAGCTGCATCTTCAACGCTGCAAGCTGTGCGTCAGCAAGTTTCCCAAATACAAGACGAAGTTACACGTCAAGCATTATTAAGTAAATCTAAAGAAATTGAGGCAAACTTAGCGCGCGGAGAAATTCAGGTTGTGGTGTTTGGTACAGGAAGCGCGGGTAAAACATCGCTTGTAAATGCCATAATGGGGCGGATGGTTGGCAGAGTTGATGCACCAATGGGTACAACTACCGTAGGTGAAACTTACTGTTTGCGGTTGAAAGGGTTGGAACGTAAGATTTTGATTACTGATACACCTGGTATTTTAGAAGCAGGAGTAGCAGGAACCGAAAGAGAACAACTCGCGCGTGGGTTAGCAACCGAAGCCGATTTATTATTATTTGTAGTAGATAATGATTTACGACGTTCAGAATATCAACCTTTAAAAGCTTTAGCAGAAATAGGTAAACGCTCGATTCTGGTTCTCAACAAAACTGATTTATACACAGACGAAGACAAAGAAGCCATAGTCGCAAGGTTACGTGAGCGCGTGCGTGGGTTTATTTCAACAAACGACGTAGTAACAATTTCCGCAAATCCTCAATCTGTTGAATTAGAGAACGGCGAACTTATTAAACCAGAGCCTGAAGTGTTACCATTATTACGTAGAATGGCAGCAATATTACGAGCCGAAGGAGAAGATTTAGTTGCCGATAATATTCTCTTACAGTCATTACGTTTAGGAGAAGAAGCTCGTAAACTTATTGATACCCAACGGCGCCGTACTGCCGATAAAATAGTCGAGCGCTTCCAATGGATAGGAGCAGGTGTAGTATCAGTTACACCATTACCAGTAGTAGACTTGTTAGCAACAGCAGCAGTAAACGCTCAAATGGTAGTAGAAATTGGGCGAATATATGGTTGTGAATTAAATACCGAACGTGGACGCGAACTTGCACTTTCACTTGCCAAAACTATCGCGGGTTTGGGTATTGTAAAAGGCGCCTTAGAATTACTATCAACAGCGCTACAACTCAACATTGGTACATTTGTAATAGGTAGAGCAATTCAAGGTGTAACAGCTGCCTATTTAACGAGAATAGCAGGTAAAAGCTTTATTGAGTATTTTCGTAATGACCAAGACTGGGGTGATGGTGGAATGACCGAAGTAGTACAGCGTCAATTTCAACTTAACCGTCGCGACGAGTTTGTAAGAGCATTTATCCAAGAAGCAATAGCCAAAGTAGTAAAACCATTAGCAGATAAAGCTACTGCTGTGATGGATGAAGTCGATGAAAAACTAGATAAATAATAAGGTTGTAGTACAATTGAAGGGTCAGCTACCAATTATTTGCCAAAATCCCGCAGAAAATTCTTTAATTAATTTAATTTACTTTCAAAAATTTAAACGTAAAATCCGAATGTTTTGGCGCTGACACAAGTGGACAACATATTATTTTGCGGATAAAGTGATGGGTGCCTCCAGAGATAATACATAAACACTGCTTTGAGGAATTTGGACGATACGAGTATTTTCTTCAGTACGTAAACCTGAAACAATACCAACCGCGCTACCTAGCATGGCACCTCTATCAAACTGTTCAGGGTCGCCTTGTCCCATAAATCCCATAACACTACCGCCGAGTCTACCAAAAATAGAACCAGTTTCTCTAGCTTTATCGTTTGCGCGTTTACTGGTAATAGTAGTACCGGGAATTACTTGGCTTGAGGCAATAATTTTTACTATTTTACCTTTTACTACCAATGATTGAGCAATAATTTTGGCGCCGCCCTTAGCAGGTTTAAGAACGATAGTTACGGGAGTATTTTCTGGTACTAATACATTACCTTGGCTATCTTGAATTGCTTGTGCTAAAGGAACAGTTAAAGGAAATTCTTGTTTTTGTCCTACATCTACAGTAATAGGCGCCGGGAATGAAACTATAATTGCAGTATCTTGAGGAATTGAAATTTGTTGACTTGGAGTAACAACGGCTTGAGGTTGCGTTTTTGCTGGATTTTTTACAGTTTGAGCGTTAGCTGGTAGTATAGAAGTTAGTAAAGAAATACAAGCTAAACTCAATAACATTTGCTTTTTCATAGTTTTTAGTCCTTTATATGTAAGTAATCTTTAATAAGGTGTGTATCGCTTCATTCATCTATATGTCTGGCGCCTGTTGTTTATTTTCTTTTTAACCAATTCCATCCAGAACCTTCACGATAAAGCCAGTAGTTTCCTTGTGGCGGTTCGTAGTCGGTGTAGGAGTTATTTGGCAATCTGATTTTGACACTACGACAATTGCCTTCAATTTCAATCGTTATATAATTTGGTGTTTCCAGTAACCTGTCTCGAATAAAGCTTCGTTCGTCTCTACCCTTATTCAAGCAAAGTATACGAATTACTGAGTTTGTACTATTAGGATTATCTATTATGTAGGGAAGAATTTGAGAATCAGCAATATTTAGTTTTTGTGCATTTGCTCTTAGGTTAGGCGCCCATAAAACTAAACATGTGGCAAATACAATTTTTGATTGAATTTTCATGGTTATATTGGGATGGTTACCTTTATTGCGTTGATCAAAGACGTGACATGTCACGTCTCTACATTTAATGGATTATTTATTTTCTAATAATTGGTTTACTTGTTGACCTCGGCGCCCTGTTTTAATTTCGTAACGACGGGTGAGGTTATCTTGATAATTCATATCTCTTGCTGCGGCAGAATTTACAAATGCATCACAGTTTTTACCTTTAGCTACTGTGGAAGAACTGCTGCTATTTTTCTCGTTGCGGTTGTTGCGAATATCTTTAGAATCGCTGTTATTTTGGCTACCTTGACTACTACCACTACCATTGGCACCGACAATTCCTAGAACATTGAAACCACCTCCACCACCGTCATTATGGCTTTTTGAAGAACTTGAGCGTGTGCTTGTAGAGTTTGCTAGTGCCAGTTCAGTTGCGCTTGTACGGGTGTTATTACCCAAGCTAACATCACTACATAAAGCGCGCGGGTCATTCGCTAGCGTTTTTTGGTCAACCCAAGATTGATGATCTCCTAAACCTTGAACTTCGCTGTTACCATTAGGAGTACTTGCAGGTGTACTAGTAGCATTCCCTGCTGCGTTACCTACGGGGATGGGTTTAAATACACCACCACTTGCATTTCCAAAAGGATTAGCACTAGCAGGTACAGCGGAAGCAAAGAGAGTAGCAGCAGCAATTAAAGAACCAGTGAGTTGACGTAATTTCATTGTATTTACTTAATTTATAAGTTAGTTTGTTTACTATGGGTTTTGTTCCCTTCACTCACTTCTATGTAAGGGTTGTATAGTTTATGCACGCTGCTAAAAAACTTTTTTTCAATATTTTTGTTGGTGAGAGCATTTATATAGCCTTTCCTAAGCTGGTGAGGTACAATAACAGCAATGAGCAAACCAATTACGAATGTC
>NZ_JBXXZH010000248.1:0-9147 GCF_059640475.1 Calothrix sp. CBUCES-K 9914 | reverse complement strand
CATAACACCGTTTTGTGTGAGATAATCGATTATCATTTCTACAAAGCGTATTTGGTTGGCGTTAAAGTTTTGTTTTTGTAAGTACTTATTAAATGCTTGTTTGGCTGCTTTACGGTCTAAACCTACAAGTTTACGAATAAAGCTTTTGATATTAAGGGCGCCATATACTTGTTGAAACTGCTCTCTATTTTCGATAACCTCGGAACCGTATAGCATTTTTTCGAGTTCTGTTACATCAGAGTAAGTTAACGGTACGTTGCGTTTTAATTTAGCTATAGTAACGTGGTTTTGGTTTTCACGAATATATGCTTCTACTTTTTTACAGTACTGTTCCTTACTAAAACCAGTTTGGTGAGTTGGTACAGTAATCTCGTCTAGGTCTTCGAGTTCATCAACAAAGTCTGTATATACAATAGCTTGTTCGTTACGGTCTATAAATTTGATTAAATCACGTAACTGGCGCCGACTGGTTTCTAACATTTCTGGTGTTACATCAGTCCACCAAGTTTGTGTTTGTAATTCTTCTATTAACGGTAACTGTGCTTTTACCATTGGAACAGTGCGCTTTTGCTCTAAGTGTTGCATTAACTCCCGCACTTAGTCACGTAATTTTATAAAGTTATCCCCCCTACCCCCCTTAATAAGAATGGCACGAAAAAAGGCGGAGGGCAGGAGGCAGAAGGCAGAAGGATGCAGAATAACAAGGTTTAAAGTTTTAAACTTTAAGCTTGTTGAGACTTGCTACCATAATTTTCTGCATCTCCTCAACTTCATTGATTACGGGGGTCAAAAATTTATCTTCAACTAACTTAACTTTTTGGGCAATTATTAAGTTGTGTATCTAACTCGCGTAATGAACCTAAAGCGATATGAAGAAAATGAATGTATTCATTTTTACTACGTCTACCATAACCCTCTGCTATATTTGAGGCAACGGAAACAGATGAACGTCTTATCTGACTAGTTAATCCATAAAGTTCCCAGTCAGGGAATCTACTTGTTAATCGGTAACAACTAACAGCCAAATCAACGCTGCGATTCCAAATAAACTGCTGTTTATAACTCATAATTAGGCAAGTAAGTTTGAAGTTACAAGTTTGAAGTACTTATAACTTATCACCACTATGCTGTGGAAAATATTATTTAATATGAAGATAATCTGGTTTTCAAAAATTTAATTATTTAGCCAGATTAATCACGTAGCCAGTTTCTAAGTTTTGGCGATGACCATTATTTTTCCTAATTACAGCATCACAACCAATATTTTTAATCCAGTAAAAATCAGCATATGAACAAAAAGCTCTGTCTCCTAAAAGCACATCTCCTGGTTTTAAAAATTCATATAGTATGCGTGCAAGTTTAACATCACCAACATTGAACTTATCAATTATGGAAGAAACTAACGCTCCTGTCGCAAGGCTAAAAATTACTGCTATTTTTGCAATTGGAAACCCACACCCTGCTTTCTGACTACTCGATTGAGGATAAATTAATTGATTTGCCTCTGTATCTGCCATTGATGCTGTAGAAGTATCAATAACCTTAACATGACGACCACACCATAACTGTTCGGGTCTACATTTTTCTTCTAACTTTTCCCCGTTAAAAACGATAATTTTTGTAATAACTTTTCTGGTAGTCTTAAACGTGCCTGACAATAGCGCAAAGTGGGCGGTGTCGGTTTCCGTCCCGCCCAACTTTGTAAGAGATGCGCTTGTATCTGTTGATGGTAACTCTAAATTATATGTTGATAACCAAGCAATAACTCTAGATACAGCATTATGACAACTTTTTTCCGCATCTAGTATCTGTGATAAAAATGCCCATATCGTCACAAAAGGGTCAAATATACGGCGATAATACTTAATTTTAAATTCGTCAATTACTTCTTGAATTATTGATTGAGGTAGTATTTATTGAAAGGGTAATCCTGTACTTTGCAGAAATTTTTGCGCTTAGATTTCTACTCGATTCGGTATCTTATTAGTAAGCATTTTAATTTTCTCTTGTACCTAGTATTTATTAAACTAGATACAAGAGATTTTTTATACCGTAGATAGATTAGTTGCTTTTTTTACATCGAATCTCCTTGAGTAAAAATCAAAGCCCGCGAATCTGCTCAAAAGCATAGAAGGCATTAAAGCCATAGCTCATAAGCTTTTTAAGCTAATCTCGTTTCTTTTCCTTCTGCCCTCTGCCATCTGCCGTCTGCCTTTTCTTCGTGCCATTCCCCTTAAGGGGGGCTAAGAATGCTCTTTTTCCCTCTATTTAAAGAGCGTGCAATATCTCTTGTTCCCCCTTTATTAAGGGGGGTTAGGTTAGTTTACTCATTGTTGCTAATGCACCTCATCCTCACTAGGAAGCACTGTAATATCATCTGCTCCATCAAGAATCGCCCCTTCAAAGTTGGCGCCTGTAGTGTTTGCCACTTTAAGGTCTACCCCTTTAAGGTTTGCGTCTGAAAGGTTTGCATCTAAAATATATGTGTCTAAAAGGTATGCCCCTAGAAAGTATGCGTCTAAAAGGTTTGTATCTGAAAAGTATGCGTCTAAAAGGTTTGTATCTGAAAAGTTTGTATCTAAAAGGTCTGTACGTAAAAGGTCTGCGCGTGAAAGGTTGCTCTCTTTAAGATTCGCTTTGTAAAAATCTTTTGAAATTAGAACGCAATCTGACAAATCGGCAGGAACGTGCCAAAACGGGAATAAAGTACGCGCTCGAAATTAAGCTTTGTGTCAAAAGGTTTAACTGGAAGGACTTTCAGACTATAAATCTGTTGTATTTCTTTACCAACTTTGTGTGCGGAATTTGAAAATTTTCATTCTTCTCACAATTGCGCTCAACGTTTACTAGGCATAAATTTCAGCTTGTACTCATTTTCCCTTAGCATACTTTTCACCCGTTTTGGCACGGTCTCCCCTGGTTAGATTAGCAAATGAATTGTTATATTCTAGCTTCCCCCTGGCGCGTAGAGGGAAGTATTTTTAATATCTCAAAAGGTGCTGTACCAACTAACAATCACAAAAAATCAAAAAGTGCAATAGTAACTTGCATTTTTTTGGTTTACCATCACAATTTTTTCTACCGGGCGCCACATCTAAGGAGACGGCTGGATTCTAAGTATTCCGGTTCATTAAAAGGGAACAGCGGGAATGTTGGAAGCGAACGATAACTCCGATTTTTTATACCTCAAGGCGCCGTTATTGGTATCGAGCCGAGATATGACCAAAAACCTGCGATCTGACCTGAAAATGCTTGATTTTCTGTTGTAACTCCTGGCTTCTTTGACTTTGAAGTAGCAATTTTTCAAAGCCTTACAGAATAGGCTTTTTCAGACTAGATTGCAGGAAATTACACACATTTTGGCTCGATACCAAATTCGTTTATTTATTACAAGAGCGATATTTGATGTGATAAACTAAACCACGATGAGCTAGATCAAAGGAGTCAACGGTAGCCATACCTTGACCACTGGCAACTATTGAAGCATTCACTCGCATGTTTTCGCTAGTGCCACATGAAGACCAAACGTCAGCTTTAGTTGCCAAATTATCTCGAACGTTATAGTTGTTTTCGCCTTGAAATGTGCGTTGAAAAACAGGTCCTTTACTACCAGCGAAGAAGTATTCTGCTCGTAAAATTCCTGTGGTTTGAGGAGCTACATAGCCACGATAATCAGCATCGTAAAGAGAAATTTGAAAGCCTTGTGGTACTTTAATTGGAATACTTAAATTACAGCTTTTACGACTTTCTGCTGGATTATTTCCAAGTGCTGCAAACTTGTCAAATAAAATACTTAGCTCTTGACCATCAGGGCTAACGCTTACACTTGCGGATTGATGAGGACAACCATTACCACCATAGCTGGCGCCCTTTATCTCAACTTTGTCATTAGCTGATGCAGGACTAACAGAAGCAGCCAATAATGTAGTTGCAGCAAGAAATGCTTTTACAAGTCTCATAATTATAATTGAGTGTGGTGAGTCACAAAGCCTTTATTTGAGCGGATGAAAGTGTTTGACAGTTTTTAGACGCTTTCAATATTTATTCAATTGTCAATCCTAAATACCTAAACAAATATTGGCACCAAGGTGCGGGGAAAATCCCCCCTACTAGTTAAATACCAATCAAGTTATCATTCAGATGTTGCCTCTTCCGGAGGAGCTTCTTGGGGAAGAGGAATGACTCGCAATTGGTCTTGCTTTTGATTACTTGTGAAGTTATTCCTATCTAAAAATGGTCTTGCTTCTCCTATAATTACTAACCCATATTCACGATTATTTTCAATTGAATTTGATTGCAACTTGGGTTGTGCAGAGTCAGTTAACACGATTCCATTTCGATTTCCGCGAATCTGGTTGTCGGAAACTAATGGTGCTGAATTTCCACCGATCGCAATTCCAAAACCAGTATTATCAAAGATGTTATTCCGGATTTCTCCTCGTGCTTGTTTGGTTACAGAAATTCCATTAGCATCATTATTTGCAAAGCGATTATTTTCAATTCGAGGTGCTGCATTACCAGTAACAAAAACACCTTCACGTTTACTATTAATAAAAGAATTATTGCGGATGATTGCTTCTCCAGATTCAACCCAAACACCAGTTCCACGAGAGTTAGGATTAGTGACAGTTACACCAGAAATTTGGGTATTTTCTTGAGCGACAATCGTGACATTTTGACGGCCAAATGCACGACTCATGTGAAAGTCTCCACCGACTATTTCTACACCTTGCCCTTGTCCGCTTTCATTACCCTTGAGAGTAACACTTGGCTTGATAATTAATGGAAATGTTTCGTTGCTATATTTGCCAGAAGCTAACTGAATTGTTGTCCCTGGAATTGCTTGTTGGAGTGCATAGGAAATTGTGCGATAGGGTGAGCTTTCACTTTTTCCAGCGCTGCTATTGTCTGTTCCAGATTCGGAATTGACGTAAATAATTGTTTGTTGAATGGCTGGTGCAGCTTGTGTTGTTAAGACTTTTTTTGGAAATGTTGCTTGAGCTAAAAGTTTTGTGTTGTTAGTTTGAGATAGGATTTGACAATAGGCTGGAAATATTGTTAATAAAACTTCACTTGTTCTAAAAATCAAGCCTACCATTGTTGTAATTAGACGTATTCTCAAAATTTTCTCCTTACTACTAACTAAAGACAAATAGAAGGCATCGATCTGAAGTGGATTGTTTGTAGCATAGGAATATGCTCTACTACAAAACGGCCACTGTGCTTGGCTTCCAATCATTTTTAGGTTACGTCAACTGTAGAATTCAGCTTAACTTGATTTTTTGATTTGCAGATGTCGTTTAAAGTACCTTTTGTCATTACCATTTTGTAGCGATACTACCACAGGGGAAATTATGATCGAGGAGATAACTATCGCTGTAAGAGTCCAATTCGCAATCTCAAAGATTTTGAATTTAAATAAATGAGCCATAGTATTTTTCTATGGCTCAATATGCTTAACATTAATCCCACTTGATTATCTTGAATCTATTTTTGGTATCTATCTTGGTATATTGCTCTGTATTTTGTATGTTGGGGCAAATATAGCGAAGCTGTCACGAAGTGCAAACTAACCGGTTTAGTTTAGGTTATAAACCATGCTGTAGCTCGCTTCCGAGATTTTCATGCCGCAGTTTCAATCGGCAACCTTTCATCCATATCCAATTGGAAAGTGCCATAGGGATTGACATGTTCCCAAATTAAAGGCGAAAGCGCACGCAAATCCTCATCCTTCATCAGTTTCATCCATTGCGGTTGAGATAGCACCTGTTGAATTATTAAAGTATTAATATGGGACTCATACCATTTTAATACGAAGCTGCACATAACAAATTGGGCTAAAGCCTTGCTACATAAGCATCGATTCTATGCAGCTTCACACCAAATTGTTAATATACATTTACTATATAGTACAATTATGCGTTGCAGGTCTTCTTTATTTTGGCGAAGGTATTGCTCTGCATAAGTTGATTTTCATAAATCTATTAACCATCAAGAAGGAAAAACAATCCTGACCTTCAATCAAATCAACAACTCAATTACTCAAGGAGAAAAAATATGGCATCTGTATACCTATATGAGCATAGCAATTACGAAGGACAGTGGATGGAAATCCCAGCAGGTGGAGCAAGCTTTCAACCTATAAATCGACAAGAATTCGGAGTGAGTTCTATAAAAATTCCTTCAGGATTTGTAGTGGAACTGTCCAATTCTCAAGGAAGCGAATTCTATAAAGAAAGCACTCCCTATGTAGGGGATGCGATGAACGATCGTGTCGAAGGAATTGCAATTACCCAAATATATACTTAACGCAGAGGTCTGTTAACCATACAGTAATTGTTTAAAAGTACTCACATTCCAAGCATCGGCTGATTTATATGGGGTAAAAGTAGCGAAGATGCTGTTGGCGAAATATTTCGTTACATTTTAGTTGGCGCTGTAAAACGCATAGTAAGAGTTTTCAGTCTATCTTGCCCCTCATGACAGCTTCGCTATAATTTACCCTGGTTAACAAGACGAAGATTATTAGTAGACATGCCGCAAAGTTTATTAACCTTGGGATGATAATATTTATAATTACAAAATAAAAAGCGCCCCCAATATCAGGAGCGCTTTTTATTATCTATTCAATTTTACGATGATGCGTATTAACCGTTAATAGCAGGCGCCGAAAGTGCTACAGGAGCAACTTCACCACTAGCTAAGTCTAAGGGGAAGTTGTGAGCATTACGCTCGTGCATTACTTCCATACCTAAGTTCGCGCGGTTGATAATATCTGCCCAGGTATTGATAACGCGACCTTGGCTATCAATTACCGACTGGTTGAAGTTGAAACCGTTTAAGTTGAAAGCCATTGTGGAGATACCCAAAGAGGTAAACCAAATACCAACTACTGGCCATGCTGCCAAGAAGAAGTGTAAAGAACGGCTGTTGTTGAAAGAAGCGTATTGGAATATTAAACGCCCGAAGTAACCGTGTGCTGCAACGATATTGTAAGTTTCTTCCTCTTGACCAAACTTATAACCATAGTTTTGGCTTTCAGTTTCAGTTGTTTCACGAACCAACGAAGAAGTTACCAAAGAACCGTGCATTGCACTAAACAACGAACCACCGAACACACCAGCTACACCTAATTGGTGGAAAGGATGCATTAATATATTATGCTCTGCTTGGAACACCAACATAAAGTTGAATGGGCTAAGTGGGACAAGAAGTGGGACAAGAACCACATTACGGGTGCTTTTGCTGACCTTGAGGCAGCTGCTGTTCTTGATGCATCAGGCAACAATCATCAATCTCTTTGCTTTGGTCGCCAGTATGCACAGCTGTGTAAAGTGCCATCTGTGCAGAAGTTCCACAGGAAGTGACACTGCTGTGCTGGCAGTTTGAAGGGCCCAGTGACCTCAAGTGCTGAGAAAGCAAGGCAGAACTCACACAGAAGTCACGGATCCATGTTCTCCCCAGTCCTTTGTAGGGTGCGATATGCACGTGACTCCAGCTGGGTATCCGGCGTCCAAGTGATTAGACGTCCAAGTTGACGGGTAACCGGCGACCCGATCAGGTACGCAGGCTGCTATGATCAATAATGTTACAGCTACTGAGAAACTGGTACTTTGCATTGCGGCAGCTGGTGATGGAGTTGTGATGTGGGAACCAGTGACAAAGTCTGGTGCAATGAACAGTAAATGAGCAACGTACTGGCGGCTATGCGATCCCAGCCAATACACATCAACTTCAGGCCTAGCCTTAGATTATGCCAGTGGCAAGTCTATGGTGCTTCGCAGCCAGGAGTGTGAAAGGACGGATATGACACAGCAGAGTGATCGACTGCAGTACTGGGAGGATGAAACAGCAGCTATCAGTTGGAAGACACCTTCAAAAGATGGTTGGCCCGTACGAGTGCGCCTGGCCGCCGAGATCGTTGAGATTGTTCACCCACACGCAGCACACGCGCATGTCGAGCACACGCGGGACAGAAATGACACAACAGAAAGCAGCGTGCGCCAGGGTAACGTAAAAGTGCCTTAAATGTGTAGTTACAATGACGATGTTTAGTCGCAAGTATGACAACCTGCTGGGGTAGCAACAGATGAAGTCACTTCCATCATCCTGAACACTGCCGTTCTCAGTGACGCATCACCCAATGGGCCATGAGCATATGCAAAGGAAACACTTCACGGTTTTTCTCCACGACGGGAACATACATCATGCGCGGTGTGCGTCCTTCCGCCAATTGAGCTTGTACTGCTGGCAGTCAAACCACAGTACGTGTGGCGGCACACGCCACAGCCCTGTGCATCCACTTGATGCCATGATATTGTATCACACCAGACACACCAGGACCTATGGACGTGTGGTTGAACAGCAGCAGCGTCTCTGGCCTAATCACCGTGCGACAGCACAACACTGGGCACTGGATGGCTGCAGTCATAGTCACACCTCAGCAGTCAAGCCAGGTTGTTGCCAAACTTCTGCCACCGTGGCATAAAGTGACCATACTGAGCCAACAGACAAGCGCGTAGCATTGCACAGATCCGCACAACTGTAAGAGACTAGCAACACTGCCAAACTACTTCTGCACTGCGAGTGCATCTCACTGCACTGTGATGCACTCAAACCACGCCGACACCGTGTGACCGTGCGACATCCCCACACCAGCAAACCTGTAGTCAGCTGCAGGTTCCAAATGTCGTTTCAACGTTTGTCAAGTCAGCCTGCCAAGATATGCTGCTGCATCAGCACAGCACACCGCCGCTGCTCCCTCAACCACCTGTGCGCTGCAAACCTGCCAGTGGCAAGGGCAAGCTCAGGACCAACCCCAGCCAACACACTGTGAGTGCTGCATTCGCTGCATTGTGCTTTGCAAAGTGCATTTTCCTGCAACCATGGCAGTGCACAGACACACCACCCTGCTCCTAGAGCAGCGTGCATTGCTGCGTGCCAAGCTGATGCGCAAGATTCACACTACCCATGCTATTAGTAACCGCCCCAAGCCATGCCAACAGCTGCACATCAGCACGCTGTAACATGCAGCAGCTTCCAACACAGCTGCAAACTAGCCGAAAGTTGCGGCATCCGCCCAGAACAGCAGGAAGCAATCAAACCATGCAGCCACAGCACATCAAGAACGCGCTGATGAACTGCCGC
>NZ_JBXXZH010000247.1:0-13315 GCF_059640475.1 Calothrix sp. CBUCES-K 9914 | reverse complement strand
CTGGCAATGCTTTTAAAGTGTGTCACTGATTATACTACCACGAGAGTGACAAAAGAGGGTTAATTCTTGAGTAGCATTTTGTGTAAAAAAATCTTGCCATGCTTGAATTTGTCTTGGGTCTACAATTATATCGTCCTGACAGCCACAGACAAACAAAGGTACTGATACGTGGATTGTTGCTGTTGAGCAGTACTAGCATATTTGCTGCAATTACAACCAACTAGAGACTTGCAAATCAAAAATATCCATTATATGAGTGGAATGGGCACCTACCACGTGCCCGTTCCAAACATAAGCAGTAATAGTAATAAGCAAACCATTGCAGCAATTGCAAATTTTCCTGTATAGTAAGGGTTTTAAACCCGCACTAATACAATATACAAGATTGCCGTTTTGGGATAGACTTGGTGCCTAGAAAAATATTACAATTTTTGGTGCTTTGTTTGGCTATAGTTTCAATAGCTCCCTGTATGTAGAATACGCTAATGGCATCAAAAACGCACCCCCTACAACGTCTCATCAGCTATGCGCGCGCATATCGTCCCCAAATATACACCGCATCGACCTGTTCTATTCTCAACTGTATCTTTGACCTGGCGCCACCTTGGTTAGTTGGTGTTGCTGTAGATATACTAGTCAAACAGCAAGATTCGACTATTGCGAATTTGGGTGTCAGAGATGTACCCTCGCAATTTATACTGCTTTCTGTAATCACTGTATTAATTTGGGTTCTCGAATCAGCGTTTGAATATGCTTATGATCGACTTTGGCGCCATTTAGCCCAAAATATTCAGCATAGTATACGCCTAGAAGCTTATAGTCATCTACAACAATTAGAATTAGCTTACTTTGAAGATAATAGTACTGGAGCATTACTGTCAATACTCAATGATGATATTAACCAACTAGAAAGGTTTTTGAATGGAGGCGCCAATAAAATCATCCAAATTACGACATCAATGATAATTTTGATAGGTGGCGCATTTTTTATCTTACCTCTAAGCATTACCATTGCGGCGATGTTACCGATGCCGTTTATATTGTGGGGTTCGCTATCTTATCAAAGGCGCCTGGAACCAGTTTATGCTGATGTCAGAGAAAAGGTTAGTTTGCTTAACTCG
Organism: Calothrix sp. CBUCES-K 9914; assembly: GCF_059640475.1. NCBI lineage: Bacteria > Bacillati > Cyanobacteriota > Cyanophyceae > Nostocales > Calotrichaceae > Calothrix > Calothrix sp. CBUCES-K 9914. The sequence goes on along the minus strand of NZ_JBXXZH010000247.1, from coordinate 12,194 downwards.
CGGTTGGCAAATAATATTAGTGGTATTACAACAATTAAAAGCTTTACCGCTGAAGAATATGAAAACGCTCGATTAAGAAATGAGAGTGAAGCATATAGAAAAAGTAATAATAAAGCCATTAAACTATCTGCGGCATTTGTTCCTTTAATTAGAATGTTAGTATTAGCTGGATTTACAGCTTTACTATTCATGGGAGGAATGGCAGCGTATTCTGGGAGAATATCTATAGGTAATTATAGCGTTTTACTTGTTTTAGTACAGCGTTTATTATGGCCACTTGTATCATTAGGTGAAATATTTGACGAATATCAGCGCGCGATGGCTTCTGTAAATCGAGTTATGGATTTACTCGATACACCAATTCAAATTAATACAGGTGATATACATTTGGACGTTGAGAAAGCGCGCGGGGAGATTGAGTTTAACAATATCAGTTTTAGTTATCAAACAGAACATCAACCAATAATCAAAAATCTATCCTTACATATCGGCGCCGGAAAAACTATTGCCATCGTCGGTTCCACAGGTTCCGGGAAAAGCACCTTAGTTAAACTCTTGCTCAGATTCTATGATGTCACTTCTGGTACAATTACAATAGACGGTATTAATATTCAAAACTTAGACTTACACGATTTACGTCGCAGCATCGGTTTAGTTAGCCAAGATGTATTTTTATTTCATGGCACAGTTGCAGAAAATATAGCTTACGGAAGCTTTGGCGCCAGAGACGAAGAAATAATCAATGCTGCCAAAATAGCCGAAGCACATGATTTTATCACACAACTTCCCCTTCAGTATGAAACAATAGTAGGCGAAAGAGGTCAAAAACTATCAGGTGGACAAAGACAACGAATAGCCATTGCCAGAGCAGTATTAAAAAACCCACCAATATTAATTTTAGACGAAGCAACATCCGCTGTAGACAATGAAACCGAAGCCGCAATCCAACGTTCCTTAGAAAAAATTACAGTAAATAGAACTACAATAGCAATTGCCCATCGTCTTTCTACCATCCGTAATGCCGATTGCATATATGTCATGGAATATGGACAATTAGTCGAAGCAGGTAAACACGAGCAACTATTAGAAAAAAATGGAATTTATACAGGTTTATGGCGAGTACAATCAGGAGTAAGGTAAATTTATGGTAACTTATTTAATCACGGGCGCCAATCGAGGAATAGGATTAGAGTTTTGTCGTCAGTTGAAAGAACGAGGAGATACTGTAATTGCAGTTTGTCGTTCTTCCTGTGATGAGTTGGACAAATTAGGTGTGCAAGTTGTATCTAATATAGATATCACTTCAGATGCATCAGTGGCTGATTTAGTTGATAAACTCAAAAATGTGCATCTGGATGTTTTGATTAATAACGCTGGTATTATCGAAAGCGTGAGCCTTGAAAATTTGGACTTTGATAGCATTCGGCGCCAGTTTGAAACGAATGCGTTAGGAACTCTCAGAATTACACACGCTTTGCTTCCAAACTTAAGCAACGGTTCAAAAGTAATTATCATGACAAGTCGCATGGGTTCCATCGAAGATAACACTTCGGGAGGTTCCTATGGGTATCGAATGTCAAAGGTAGCTGTTTCGATGGCAGGAAAATCTTTATCCCACGACCTCAAACCAAAAGGTATCGCTGTTGCTATTCTTCATCCGGGACTTGTACAAACCCGCATGACTGGTTTCACCCCAAATGGTATCACTCCATCTCAATCAGTTAAAGGACTTTTGCAACGTATTGATGAGTTGACTTTAAATAACACAGGCACCTTCTGGCATAGTAATGGTGAAATATTACCTTGGTAGTCAAAATTTTTTGGCATGAAAAAGCCGCGAGAACAGTGTCTCGCGGCTTTCGGTGTGGTGTGAGGAGCTTAACTATTTAATATAGTAAGGTTAACTTTAGGGGGTGACAGTCTTTGTAACAGTTTTGGTAACGAGATTTTTTTAAACATCTAACCCCACAATAAGAGTTAGGAGCGAGAAATCATTTTTCTTTCCACTGTCCAATGTATTTCTGATGATTGGTAAATTTTCACACCTTCTATTCCAGAAGTTTCTACCATTTGTGTTATTTCTTCAATTGTAAAAGCGGCATGTAAAGAATCTCGAACTAGGTCTGTTTGGTGTTCATTGTAACCACTACAAATCTTTTCAACAAAATAATTCAAAATTGAATCATTTAGAGGTCGAATTAAATCACGAATGAAAATTGCTCCGTTTGGTTTTAAGACTCGCTTAATTTCTAGAAAAAAAGCTATCGGGTCAGGTAAATGATGAACTAAGCTGTTTGAGATAACCATATCAAACTGCCCATTTATATATGGTAAATGCTTACAATCGACTAATTCTAAAGAAATTTGCTGCCTCAAACCTGCTTGCTCTATATTTTTCTCGCCTATGGACAGCATATTGGCAGCAAGGTCAATCCCAATGATTTTTACATTTGGGCGCCGTTGGCATATTAAAATAGGGATGCGCGCGGTTCCTGTTCCTAAATCTAAAATTAAACCAGTATCGGCGCCTAACTGAATTGCACGTTCGGCGAATGCTGTATTAACATCGACAAAATCCATTGCATCATATTCTATAGCCTCAGACAAGCTGTCCATCACTTCCGGCTCAAGTATTCGCTCCATTGTTAAATCTCCTAATCTTGACCATATGCAACACAAGGACTTTCTACCTCGTGCATTGGTTGAAAACAATTACAAAAAGTTACTGCCGAACAATTTACATCAACTTTATCTGGATTGATACATTCGATGGCGCCTTCAATCAAAATGTGAAATACACAGTCATTGCAAATAGTCTTAAATAATGACTTTTCTTGTTTATTGGTTAATTCTAACATATATATAATAATTTCACATAAGATAATAAAATATATAATTAATTAGTTGAAAATTTGTGACTTAAAATTTAGAGCCTAGAGCAATTGTAGTAATATTGTCGATTAAGCAATGAAAGTCAAATGGTTTAAAAATTAGTTTATCATATCCATGACCCTTTGCTAGTTCAGCAAAATTCATCTCATCTAAAGCAGTTATTGCTATGGCAAACATCTGATTTATTTTGTCATTAAGATGATTTCTAACTCTTCTAATTAGCGAAAAACCATCTTCAACTGGCATGACAATATCGCTAATTAAAATATCCGGTTCGTCCTGTACAACAATTTTCCAAGCTTCGCTCGCGGATGTTGCCGTTAACACTCTAAACTTACTGGAGTCATTAAAAATAACTTTCAGTAACTCTAGACTATCTATATTGTCATCTACTGCTAACAGAGTTAATTTACTCATTTCTATATTATCTAGAAGAATTTCAAATGGTTGTAATCTGCTTTTTCAATACATTACACCTTATTCCTTGTCTATCTTAACATTTTTTTTAGATTTGCAATAGTACAATTTTGTGCATAGCTATAAACTCTGTTTTTAGAAAGAATGAATTCATGAAACATATCTTTAGATAGTTGACAAAATAAAAATATTCTAGTTTGAGTCCGGCGATTGTAGAGACGTTACATGTAACGTCTCTGTTGTGAGTACAATTGAATTAATCAGGTGCCTATTTTCTGTGCATTCAAGAGTTTACGGTTAAATTCTTCGCGCATACACCGATTGCCATCCCGCTGTATGAAGCCGCATCGCTGTATTCATATCCTCTGTTATACTATTACTCGATAAACCACCAACTAATTCAAACTCCTTTAATTTCTGTAAAGACCTAATAATACAGGAGGTTTAGCTGTTGAATTTGCAGTTGCAGGTAATTTACACACATTCAAAATACGCAACATAATTAATTCCTTTTACGGTTATTTCTTTCTTCCTTTGTGTACTTTGTGTCTTTGTGGTTTAATTAACGAACCGCAAAGGCGCAAAGTTAGCAAAGAAAAGGCTAAAGAGAAGATTAGGGTTTTTGGTAACTTAATTGAATCCTCGCAAAACAAAGAGGAAAGAGCGGCGCCAGTTCAAGTGTGACTTTTAATGGTAGATTATTTTGAGAAACTGTTTATTTCTTTGTGTACTTTGTGTCTTTGTGGTTAAATTACTTCATATTTTACCCAGACCAAACTAACAAAGGCTGACCAACGGTCAGTTATTCGCGCTTGGAATGCGGCTCAAAAAGACTGATATAATTTCCACTTTACACGCGCGCGACGAAGAAAGCGACCTTTTATCTGTACCCTTACTGAGAGCAACTAAGTTACCCAACATCTAGTTTCAGCATCGCATAAGTTCAAAGTTACGGAAATCAGGGAAAGTGGAGTTGGGCACTACGATGTTACTTATTCATCTTGCATGGGAATCATATAGACAAACACGATAGCGTACTTGACATTCATACTGTATTTATGCATTATCCTCTTGAACTGACATTCAAATTTTGGGCTGTAGCTCCTCAAATTTCTGTTGTTGATGCTCAGAACGGTTTAGTTTTTTACGTCAAGCAGAAACTGTTTAAACTCAAAGAGGCAATTACAATCTTTGCAGATGCCGAGAGAACCCGTCCTTTATATTACATCAAAGCCGACCGGATTATAGATTTTTCCGCGCGCTATGATTTTACCAACGACAGTGGCGCCTATATTGGTGCAGTCAAACGGCAAGGACTCAAATCATTATGGCGGGCGCGCTATGATATATACGACGGAGATACAACAGCATTTACCATCCAGGAAAAAAATCCTTGGGTAAAAGTCGCCGATGCACTATTTCAAGAAATCCCAATTGTGGGAATATTGAGTGGATTCGTTTTTAATCCTGCTTACTATGTAATACGCTCCGACGGAACAGTTGTGATGCGACTAGAAAAAATCCCTTCATTCCTTTCACGAAGATTTACCATCAAAGCAGTAGATCAACTCAGTGAAAAAGAGCAAACACAAGTACTACTCAGTTTAATAATGATGCTGCTACTCGAAAAAAATCGCGGTTAATATATAAACATACCTAGTATTTATGATTGATACGGACATATTACAACAGATTACGTGCGCGCGCTTAATTTTTTGTTCATATGTCCTATTTCTTTATGTTTATTCTAAAATTTTTTAACCAAGTAAAGGTACAAATTAACTTCATAAAACTCTTTTGGAACGGGCATCCCTGCCCGTCCTTGTGTACTTGTGAGGATGCCCGTTCTACAATTATTTTGCTTCTGACCGCAGATATATAAGACTTGACACAAACCAGCGGACAAAATCTATATAGATTTTATCCTGATGCGTACACGCTGGCAATGGATATATATTTAGTAGATGCACCCTGTTTTGTAAATACCTCAATCGTTTGACGATTGAGGTTTTTTATTTTGAGTTTATCCTGATACACCAAGATTAAGCCGCATAAAGGAGTGGTAGATGCACCCTAATTAAGCTTCCACAACCTCAACCACCATTTTGGGTTGAGGTTTTTTATTTTATCCTGATACACCCAAAGCATAGCTGGATAAAGGATATTAAATGCACCCTGATTAAACCATCTACCCCGAACACTTGTTGTTTGGGGTTTTTTGTTATGTCTAAGGTACTAATGCACACTTGATTTCTATGGCTGTCAGTTAGTAAAAACAGTAAGTTGTGTATTATACGTACAAATTATTACTACTTGAGCTACTTTCTAGTCCTGTAAAGACTTTGGAATACAACCCTGTATTTTTATGCGTATATAATGTAGCCACAACGCTTCAATAAATCGTAAAACTTTCCGGATGCACCAAAGGTTACAATGGAACCATAAATTAGATGCACCCTAATTCAACAAACTCTCAGTCTTAGAAGGCTGAGGGTTTTTTCTCAGGAAGATGCTATAGTGTAAAACTTGAAATGATCTAAAAAATATTAAGGCAGATGTAAGTAGAAGCGAGCGTATGTGAACGCTTAATTTAGCCCTGAACTTTAATATAAAAGATTTGATGAAGTTATGACAACTGCCAAAAGGAATATTTCATTAGTAAGGACTTAAGTCCTTACTACGACGAATTTTCTAATTACAACTTAGGTACGAATACTTCGAGCGCTTTGGGAATAACCCGGAAACGCGCGGGAGTATAAGTAGTAATTTCACCATCGGTATTAATTGGACGCGGTTTACGAGTAATAACTTCGATATCCTGCGCTGTTATTGCCCGAACTTGGCGCCCGTTGACATGATGTCCGGTACGCATTGCAGGTAATATAAAAATAATTTCCCACCAACGCTTAATTTCTAAACTATACATATCAAGTCTCTGGTCATCAATTGTTGCATCAGGAGCTACTGCCATTCCACCCCCGTAGTAACGACCGTTACCAACCGCTATTTGAACAGTTTTACCTTTGTATGATTTATTGTTAGCACGAATTTCGGCGGTAAACGGTCGAGATTTGACAATAACTTTGATTGCAGCAACAGCATAAGCAAAGACTCCCCAGCGACGTTTTGCTTGCTTTGTAAGATTTTGAGTAATTTTGACGCTTAATCCTAAACTCGCAACGTTAAAAAAATGCTTATCGTTAACCAATCCTAAATCAATTCGACGAGTATTACCTGCTGCTATCACTTTACACGCTTCTGGTAACGAATTGGGAATACCCAAAGTTCGAGCTAAATCATTTGCAGTTCCCAATGGTAAAATACCTAACCTTAACTGGGTTTCTACCAAACCTTCTAAAGCAGCGTTGAGAGTACCATCACCCCCACCAATTATCACCAAATCAACTTTATGTTTATACTGATGAATAATTTCTGCCATATGATGCGGTTGTGTACATGACTCCTCGATTAAGTCAAAACCTAATTTCTCTAGGTAGCTTATCACTTCCGGTAGACTCATGCTTCCTTGCCGTGAGTGATGGTTTACTAAGAGCAGCGCGCGCTGATTCATAATTTACCGTTTTAGTAAATAGGGGTTTATAATCATAAACTCAAATAAACCTTTTGGTTTGTTTAACTCGACTATAAATTAATTTTTACCAGATTCAGATCATAAAATAAAATAATATGCTCACATATTTTATCTTGTAGTATGCGAACTTAAGTACTTGTAATAACAAAAACATAGAAACTAGTTTTCTACATATAAATGGAACACATAGAAAAATTTAGCGTCAGTCCTAGGGATGATTATGATAGCTCGATGAATGAGAGCATATTGGGGATATCATAATTTTCTTGCGCTTCTGACTGTATTTTGTCTAAAATCGTCAACCAAAAATGCTCCTTCTATGGCAATCTGGGAAGCAGAACGTTTTAAAACTTGATATTTTCGCTACAAGACATTTACCGATTCATGTTATGCAAACACTGCCCACGCTAACTAAAAACAACACAGTATCAACCCAGCCAACTTTTGACACCACAATCAAAAGACGTAAAACTCGTCCTGTGAAAGTGGGTGACATTACTATCGGTGGAGGCTATCCCGTCGTAGTACAGTCAATGATTAACGAGGATACTCTCGATATTGAAGGTTCTGTCAATGGCATTCGGCGCCTACATTCGATAGGTTGCGAAATCGTTCGCGTCACAGTACCGAGTATGGCACATGCCAAAGCGTTGGCGGAAATTAAGCAAAAACTAAAGCAAACCTATAAAGATGTACCCATTGTCGCCGATGTACATCACAACGGTATGAAAATTGCTTTAGAAGTCGCAAAGCATATAGAAAAAGTACGGATAAATCCGGGTTTATACGTATTTGAAAAGCCCAACACAAACCGTACAGAGTTTTCACCTGCTGAGTTTGATGAAATCGGCGAAAAAATTCGTGAAACCCTCGAACCGTTAGTAATATCACTTCGCGACCAAAACAAAGCGCTGCGAATTGGTGTTAACCACGGTTCCTTAGCTGAAAGAATGCTATTTACCTATGGTGACACCCCCGAAGGAATGGTAGAATCAGCACTGGAATTCATCCGCATTTGTGAATCGCTCGATTTCCGTAATATCGTCATCTCGATGAAAGCTTCGCGCGTTCCTGTAATGGTTGCTGCATATCGTCTCATGGCAAAGCGTATGGACGATTTTGGTATGGACTATCCATTGCACTTAGGTGTCACCGAAGCAGGAGACGGAGAGTACGGACGTATCAAATCAACAGCTGGAATTGCCGCACTGCTGACAGATGGAATTGGTGATACAATTCGTGTCAGCTTAACCGAGGCGCCGGAAAACGAAATACCTGTATGCTACAGCATCCTGCAAGCACTAGGTTTACGTAAAACAATGGTGGAATATGTAGCATGTCCTTCCTGTGGACGCACATTATTTAACCTTGAGGAGGTATTACATAAAGTCAGGGAAGCAACAAAACACCTAACAGGATTAGATATTGCGGTAATGGGGTGCATTGTTAACGGGCCTGGAGAAATGGCAGATGCGGACTATGGATATGTAGGAAAAACACCCGGTTACATCTCGCTATATCGTGGTCGCGAAGAAATCAAAAAAGTCCCCGAAGACAAAGGTGTCGAAGAATTAATCAACTTAATCAAAACGGATGGACGCTGGGTAGAACCGTAGGGTGTGTGACGCTACTAAAAATCTCGGAACAAAGCGATAATCTAGTAGCGTCACGCACCAGACTCAAATCACAATAAAATTTGGTGCGTGACGCTACAAGTTTTGTAACAAGGTTGAAAATTGTTCTTAGCGTCACGCACCCTACCAGCTGATTTGTAAAGTTTGTATTATCTGCCACACAAATCACCGGATTTAGGCGACAATTTTGAGAAATAACGAGATATGCTTTGTCAGTACAGCAATTGCGTGTGTTAGATTGAGCATACCGACTTATGAAATTTTCGCTATTCCAAGCAGCTGTCATTATGGTAATTAATAAAAGTGGACTTGTTTTGGGTGCTACGGCAGTAATGTTGACCACAGTCGCATATGCTGGACTTGGTATTCACTCACGAGGACAAGCACTGTTTAAAGAAAGCCCAAAAGAGTTAGTGGACGAAGTATGGCAAATTATTAATCGCCAATACGTAGACGGCACTTTTAACCAGGTTGACTGGCAGGCAACTCGTAAGCAATATTTGAACAAGTCTTATAGTAATAAGCAAGAAGCTTACAAATCTATTCGGGAAATGCTCAAGAAGCTTGATGACCCATACACCCGGTTTATGGATCCCGAAGAGTTTAAGAATTTGCAGGTGGATACTTCTGGAGAGCTTACGGGTATTGGGATTCAAATTGGTCTTGATGAAAAAACCAAAAAACTTACTGTCATTGCACCAATTGAAGATACACCGGCATTTAAAGCTGGGGTTTTGGCGAAGGATATTATTACTAACATCAACGGCAAAAGCACAGAAGGAATGGATACTAATCAAGCAGTATCCTTAATTCGAGGTGAAGCTGGTACAAAAGTTAAATTAACAATTTCGCGAAGCGGTCAGCGCAAAGAATTTGAAATTCCTCGCGCGAAAATCGAAATTCACCCCGTCAAGTACTCACAGCAAAAAACACCGATTGGTAATATTGGCTATATTCGTTTAAATCAGTTTAGTGCTAATGCTGGTAAAGAAATGCAAGCCGCTATTCGTGATTTAGAGAAAAAACAAGTTCCAGGCTATATTCTTGATTTACGTGGCAACCCAGGTGGTTTACTTTTTTCAAGCGTTGAAATCGCTCGTATGTGGTTGAATAATGGTACTATAGTATCAACAAAAGACCGTCAAGGAGAGCAAGAGCGCGAAATTGCTAACGGCAAAGCATTAACTAACAAACCTTTAGTGATATTAGTTAATAAAGGTTCTGCGAGTGCTAGTGAAATTCTTTCCGGCGCCTTACAAGATAATAAGCGTGCAGTTTTAGTTGGTTCACAAACCTTTGGTAAAGGGTTGGTGCAGTCGGTACGTCCTTTGGATGATGGTTCGGGTATAGCGGTGACTATTGCTAAATATTATACTCCCAACAATAGAGACATAAACAAGCACGGTATCGACCCTGACATCAAGGTCGAGTTAACGACGAAACAAGAGCAAGACTTATGGTTACGCGAACGCGATAAACTTGGCACCCTCCAAGACCCACAATTTGCTAAAGCTGTAGAAGTGTTAGGTCAAAAAATCGCCGCTAAAAGCACGACAAACGCTTCTGGAAAGTAACATTCCCTACAAATATGCTTAAAGATACCCTACTTCTTAAAGAAATCGGGTATCTTTATATTATTGAGGTTGACATTTACCCGCGCGAATTAATCCAACCCGACGAGCAATAGCATCCGCTTGTGAATCAAACGGCCCCCACTTTTCAACTATTTCACTATTCTCTTCAACGTTGGCGCCTTGTGAATTTAGTATTTCACAATTACCTACTGTACGCTTGACTATATACCAGCTTTGTGTATCTGAAGGATTGTTCATATCTAATACAGAATTAAAATTGTGTATTTATATAAAAATATAGTTGATTAATAATATTTTTATATGCGAACGCGAGATAATAAATTAATGATAATTTAAGCTTATCTTGTTTGTGCGCTTATGGCATCAATCTACGATAGTAGTCCAGATAAAGTACTTAAAGCCATTGAGTTAGTTGATAGAAATCTATGGGAACAGTCGGTGAATCATAAATGGCGCCTCGATAACTCTGGTTTAGCCAACATACAAACACCGACTGCTAGTATGCTGCAAAATCTGAAACAGTACGCTTCGGATTATCATTCAGCTAAGTTAATGGCACAGTTTAGCGATGCATCTGAGTTGCATGAACCATACATACAACTTCTTGAGGATTGGATAGAATGTACTGCGAGTTACTATAACTTAACGCAGGAAGTTTTAAAAGCCAAAGTAAATATCATGTTAGGGCGAATTGTCCAACAAGATAAAAAAATACAGCGTATACGTTTTGGATTAGGCGCCGTATGTGTAGCATGTACAGCATGGATAGGTATGGGTGTCCAACAGAGCGTAGGTATTGGCAGGGAACGCGAAATAGTTGAGCAGCAGTTAGGTCAAGTTAATGTTAAATATAATCAAATACATACTGAAGCGTTAAAAAGTTTTCCTGCAAAAAAGTCGAAAGGTCTATTGGGTTTTGCAAAATATGTGATTGGATATGAAGACCCACCACCGGATGATTTATCAAAAGTTGAGATGCCTCAAAACCCAGTAGGTACACAAAAAGACTTATTAGATAAATTAAAAGTGGTAGGACAGCAAAGGAAACAAATTTTAGACGAATCAAATCGATTAGGCACTAAACAAAGTGGAATTATAATATCTATAGTATTCGCGAGTTTAGTACTAATTTTTATTCCTTTATATGGATGGGTATGGATTCCTGCAAATAGATATAAAGGTAGAAAGATATATTAATTGTATACGTTTTTATCCCCCCTAGCCCCCCTTAATAAGGGGGGAACAAGAGAGAAATTTAAAGCCCCCCTTATTAAGGGGGGTTGGGGGGATTAAATTTTACAAACCATTAAAGTTGTAACCAACACCAAGTACTAAACCAACATCAGTTTCACTTAAAAAAGCTGCATTCACAGTTGCATTTGCGGTGAAATTTGTACTCAAAGGTACGTCAACACCACCTGTTAGTAACAGTCCAACATCTGCATCATCACTTGTTTCGATTGCTACACCAGCCCCAACGAATGGGGCTATGGCAAAAGTGTCTTCAAACGCATCTGCTGTGCGTGGATTAAGGTCATAAGTTAATGGTACTAAAATAACAGGGTCATCACCAATAACTACAGAGGGTCGTGCTGAAAGTGTATTTGTTAATCCAATTTTGCTTATTACAGTAAAGTTAGTATCACCTAATGCGGAGTCTCCACCTAAACCAATATTACCAGCTACACCAATATAACTTGATACCCCGCGCGTTGAACGACCTGGGTCAATTACTTGTGCAGTTGTTTGTGCAACTTGTTGATTTTGAGTTGCATTATTTGTTGAAGCTACAGGTTGTGAAGGTTGACCAATTAAATCTGCTGCTTTAGTTGATACTTTATTGGTTGGGGTTTCTGCTTTAGCTGTTAAGGGACTTCCGAAAAGCGCTACAGAACTTAGAACTAATAGTACAGAAAGCCGTTGCCACATAAATATATTCTCCAAATATTTTCCAAAATAGTTTTTTGACAAAAATAAAGCCCTCGACTTGTTGCATCAAGGACTCAGTAGTAATTACTATATAAACCCGAAAATTCGCTTAATAACTCTTTAAAACGGTAGATA
>NZ_JBXXZH010000246.1:0-13371 GCF_059640475.1 Calothrix sp. CBUCES-K 9914 | reverse complement strand
TGCGCGAAACCCTTGATTTTTCAAGATTTTTAGGGAACGAATCAGCCCTGCTTAATAAGGGGGGTTGGGGGGATAAATTATCTTATACATTAATCTAAATAAAAGGTTTATAAGGGTAGAGAGATTTTGCAGCAGCTAAACGAACTTCTTCGTTTTCATCATAGATTAATTGTGCTAAAACTTCTTTGGACGTATTTTTATTCTCTGTCACCGCACCACGAATATCATTAAGTCTGTCTTTTGCAAGTTGTTTTAAAGTAAATTCTGAAGTTTGGGTATTACAAGCAACCAAGTAACGTATTTCATCACCTTTGTCTTTTGCTAAAAAATCTAAAGCCTTGCTTGGCACCTTTTGATTCCTTGCTAAATTTAAACGTACCATATAAGCTTTGTCGTGAGCTAATATTTCCAATATGTCTACTGGAGTATTAGGATTAGATGCTACAGCCGCGCGTATTTCTTTATGTTTATTATTATAGAATTTTTTCAAAATATAAATAGGTATATTTTGATGACGTAAAGCAAGACAAGAAACTTCTCTATCACTCTTTAAGGCTAAAATTTCTAATATATCTTTAGGAGTATTAATATGTTTAGCAATTATACGTTGAAAAGTTTTATTACAATGTGCAGCTAAACTTCTTATTGTATCGCTTGGAGTATTTGGATTTTCAAAAACTCTGCGACGTACACTAAAAATATCATCTTGAGACAGTTTATTTAAAATTTGAACTGGAGTAGAAGGATTTATCGCTATAGCAACACGCACTCCCGGTTCTTTATCTTCGGCTAATTTCATCAAAAAACTTAGAGGAATTTTAGGACTTATTGCTAAAGAAGCCCGAATTTCTGCTTGAGAACTATTAAGTGCCCAGGTTAGGAAAAATTTAGGTAGCTCGAATTGTTGAAAGATATACTTGTTTGATTTATATAAGTCTTCAAAAAAACATGGATTTTCAAGTATTAATAGAGAAAGAGTAGGGTTATTTAATACATAATTCGGCGCCTCAGAAAATAACTTTATAAGTACATCTACTGGTGCATTAGGATTTTGAGCAACAGCAATGCGTGTTTTTACCTGGCTACTTATAGCTAATTCTCGCAAACGTTCACCAGGTGTAGTTTCATCTAGCGCTTCTTTCAAACTTTCTCTCATAGTAATGGAATCACAAGTACTATCTATATGTACTTATTATTCCCTACTTAAATAAAAAAATTACCTTTGTGACCTTTGTGTCTTTGTGGTTTAAACTCTTTTCTCTGTTAACTCTGTGTCTCTGTGATAAACAAATTAATATACTGTTGTAACGGGTATGGTAGACAGCTTAAATGAGCAAGCAATTAACATCACAACAAGAAGCTTTATTTTTAGAATATCAGGAAAAGTAATTTTGTACAGCTATGCACCAGTATTGTTTTCGATTGTGGCTTTCCGTCGAACTATAGCATTCCGTTCTTGAGTTATAAAAAATTAAACTTATGTAATGAACCACAAAGGCACAAAGGACACAAAGGAAGAAAAAGAAGATACAGTTTTAAAATTTTACGAATGATTTAGGACTGCTATAGACCACTTATATTATGTTACAACACGGGTGTTATATCTGGAATATCTAAGTAAAAACTACAAACAAGACTATATATAGTAATAAAAATAACAATTTTTTCATTCCTCTTGAAGAGGACTTTTGCTATTAGCATAGGGGTTTTCAACTAGGGTGTTGACTCTAATGGTTTTTGGGCAATTTTCACTCATGCATAATACGTGTTTTATAGTATCAGCGCTAAAACCTTATAAAATAAGGGTTATAGAGCTTTTATTTCAGACACAAAAACTGTATGAACTTTTAGGCGCCCGTTTCCCACAAAGTCAACACCCTAGTTTTCAACCCTATGCGGGTCAGAACGTAGCGAATAATTTACAATTCCTGAGTATAATTTGCTTAAAGAGAATTTTTGGTACTCTTATATTTGAAACGGGCAAGGATGCCCGTTCCACAAGAAGTATTTTACAAACTAGACAGAGGTTGTGCGAACTTCGGTTGCTGCTAACAATTCTCTGACAAGTCTTACCGCTGCTTTTTGGGCTATTTGAGCAGTTATTTGCTGCCCTAACTTTTGTACACCAGGGTTAAAAAGTATCTGGGTAAGTTGCGGCGCCAGTTGGTTGGCATCAAACCCGCGCGTTTCTTGTAAAATCTTGGCTATATTCTTGATGTGTTCCAACGTTTGCTGCTGGTCGGTGTTGGCAGCAGGCACCTCTGTAACTGCGGTGAGTCCAACTTGTTGACGCAATAAGGAAGTAATATTGTGCAAAGCGTTTTTTCGTAACCCATCGACACTTTTCAATAATTCGTCAACAAGTTTTTCACGAATATACTGTCCACGTTCGGATGATAGAAAGTCAAGTGCTTGGTTGAATACTAAGTTAAAGTCGTACTCTTGGTTCCCGCGCGCGTTCTTTAATAAATTTTCCAAACGGTTCCAACGGAAGCTACCATCTTTAAATAGTAAGTCTCGTAACGAGTTTCTTAACTGTGGCGCCGGGTCGGTTAATAAGCGTTTTGATACATATGGATATGCTTCGCTTAGTACTTTAAAATTGGGGTCGATGTGTATTGCTATACCTTCAAGTGTTACCAATGAACGAATAATGAGCGCATAATAAGGCGGTACACGAAAGGGATACTCGTACATCAATTCTGACAGGTCGTCAGTTATACTCTTGATATTGAAATCAGCAACGCTGGCGCCTTGGGCATTAGCAAAGACTTTTGCAAACGCTGGCACTATTGGTGTAAGGTCTGTATCAGGGGTAAGAAAATCTAGATTGACGTAATCTTGCGCTAAACCTTCAAAATCTCGGTTAACAACGTGAACGATAGCTTCGATTAAACCATAACGTTGTAGTGGCTGAACTTCGCTCATCATCCCAAAGTCGAGATAAGCAAGTTTTCCATCTGGTGTAGCAAGTAAGTTACCTGGGTGAGGGTCTGCATGGAAAAATCCATGTTCTAGCAACTGTCGTAGTGAACACTGTACACCAACTTCGATTAAATAACGAGCGTCAATTCCTTGCGCGCGTAATTCCTCAGTTTGAGTAAGCTTCGTTCCATATATCCATTCCATCGTTAAAACACGACGGTTTGTATACTCCCAATATATTTTGGGAACATACACATCTTTCATATGACCGTAAAGCTGGAAAAAACGCTCTGCATTTTCACCTTCATGGATATAGTCCATTTCCTCGAAGATGCGTTCCCCTAGCTCGTCAAGTATCCCCACTAAGTCACTGCGTACCCGCTTGAAACTCCGCTTTGCCAATGCTGCAATTTTACGAAGTAAATATAAATCTATAGTTATTGCTTCGCGTAAGTCGGGACGCTGAATTTTAACGGCGACTTCTTCCCCACTGTAAAGCTTGGCTTTGTATACTTGTCCTAACGAAGCTGCGGCAATAGGTTGTGGTGAAATTTCTGCATAAACTTCTTCTGGCTTTTGCCCAAGTTCTTCTTCAATAAATCTATATGCTATTTCATTTGGAAACGCTGGCAACTTATCTTGTAACTGCGTCAGTTCTTCTAAATATACAGGTGGCACTAAATCTGGACGTGTTGACAACGCTTGACCAATTTTAATGTAAGCAGGCCCTAACTTGGTAAGCAGTTTCCGAAACTGTACCGCGCGCTTCGAGTCACTTTTAACTTTTACACCCCGCTTTCCATCCCACCATATCCCTAACGCAAACGCGAAAGTCGGCGCCAAAACCTTTAAGATTCGTCTTAACACCTTCAATGGACGTGACTGATAGTAAAGCGCAATGGCATTAGCATCATACTTCAACTGCAATTGGTTATTGGATATTGCCGTTGAATTTGGTAACGCTAACTCTCCTGGTGTACTCTTTAAAGCCAAAAGTTCAACCTCAGTCAGCGCTTCTGGGTGACTGTCTTTTTCAAGTAAGGGGGAAGTGGGAGAAATTATCTTCACGTTCATGAACCTACCGCCACAGCAATTATGTTAATTATTGTAACAATTAATAAATTAAAATTAAGTTAATTACAGCAAGATGCCCTGATATTTCAGCTTAACTCGCGACAATTATGACGACGTACCCAAAAAACCGTCTTTTATATCCTAGCGAACCGATGAAGAACGCGAATGGGGCGTTAGAGATAGAACATCAGGTATAGGGATTTGCACTAATTTTTATATTTTTTCACTGTTTATTGCAGGCAAAGTAAAAGCATACTAGGTTTGGTAAACTCAATAGTACGGGGTGATTCGATGGTTTGATTAGAGTAATTTCTAATGCATCCCTAAAGTTCCCCTTGTCTGCCTTCACGGAGATTAGATTTGGATGTTGCAAGTTCTGCGAATCGAGAATTTTGCCCTCATCGACCAATTAGAACTCGAATTTGGGGATGGGTTGAATGTTCTAACTGGTGAGACTGGTGCGGGTAAGTCGATTATCCTCGATGCAATCGATGCGGTCTTGGGTGGTAAAGTCTCAAGTCGTGTTATTCGTACTGGTACTAATCGCTCTCTAGTCGAAGCTACTTTTATTCCTAATTCGACTTTAGCAGCTTGGTTAAGCGAACAAGAAATTGATTTGATTGATGATAACTGTATAATTGTTAGCCGCGAAATTTCTACTACTGCAAATAATGTTCGTAGTCGGTCGCGTCTCAATGGTGTACTTGTTAATCGTCAGGTCATGACCGAATTACGCGAAAGATTGGTGGAAATTACTGGCCAAGGACAAAGCGTCCTAGTCGGACAATCTTCTCAAGTCCGTGACTGGTTGGATGTTTATGGTGGTTCAACACTTCCCCAGCACCGTAATATTGTTGCAGGTGCATATGCTGCATATCAACAAGCGCATTTAGCTTTAGAACAGCGTCGCACATCTGACCGCGAACGTTTGCAACAACTCGACTTGCTAACTTACCAAGTTAATGAACTTAGTACCGCAAATCTAGATGACCCTGACGAAATGGAATTACTTCAACAGGAACGTGAGCGTCTTACCCACGTTGTTGATTTGCAGCTTCGGAGCTATAAAGTATACCAAGCTTTATATCAAAATGATGGGGATGCACTTACTGTTACAGATTTACTTGGTGATAGTGAAGGCGCCTTAACAGATATGGTTGAGTATGATGCTCAACTACAGCCTTTATTAGATTTAATATGTGATGCTCAAACAGCAGTTTGCGAAGTCGCGCGACAAATAAACGCTTACGGTGAAAATTTGGAAGCAGACCCGCAACGTTTAGAAGAGGTTGAAGAACGAATTCGCGAACTCAAGCAAATTATTCGTAAATACGGCCCGACTCTAGCGGATGCAATTGCCCATTACAATCGTACACAAGCTGAGTTAGCAGCGCTTAACGACAGTGAACAATCTATAGACAGTTTAGAAAAACAAGAAAAAGCTTGTTTAGATAAATTAATTAAAGCTTGTAATAAATTAACTCAACTACGGCGCCAAGCTGGGGACAAATTAGAAACTGAATTAATTCGTGAACTCAAACCATTAGCAATGGAAAAAGTTCAGTTTAAAGTTGACATCAGTCCAATGGTGCCAACTTCTACAGGCGCCGATAAAATTACATTTATGTTCAGCCCTAACCCAGGTGAACCATTACAACCCTTGTCAGAAACAGCTTCCGGTGGGGAAATGAGCCGTTTCTTGCTCGCCCTAAAAGCTTGTTTCTCACAAATCGAGGCGCCGGATACAATGGTGTTTGATGAAATTGACGTGGGTGTATCAGGGAGAGTCGCGCAAAGCATAGCTGAAAAACTCCACCAAATTAGTTACCAACAACAAGTATTGTGTGTAACTCACCAACCTCTCGTAGCAGCAATGGCAGATAGGCACTTCCGCGTTTCCAAAGAAACTGTCAGCCAAGCACGTAAAAAAGAAAACAATGGACATGCAGAAGAACGTACAGTAGTACGTGTTGCCGCACTAGATAACTTAACAAAGCGTCGTGAAGAACTCGCACAACTCGCAGGAGGCAAGTCCGCTCAAGATGCCATTGCCTTCGCAGATTCGTTGTTAACACAAGCTGAAAATCACCGTAAAAAATTGGCAACGGATGCTTAACGGATGTAACGGATGATTTATTCTGCCATCCGCTACATCCGTTGTAATCCGTTGCCATCTTTACAAAATGAAACAATTATCGGAAATTTGGGAACCCTAATGTGTAGTAGAAATAGTGGGCAATAGTTTTAAAAAGTTCCAATGAACGATAAATTGTGCTTGAATGAGCTACTCGAAGAAATTTATCAACAACTATTACCTTTAGTAAAGATAGAAAGTATTCATCCTCACGACCCAGTAGAAGTAAAGTATCTACCATTACCCTGGCACCTTGTCGGTGCTGGTAATTATGCGGCTGTAGTATGTCATCCTGACTACCCAAACCAAGTAGTCAAAATTTATGCGCCTGGAAGACCTGGTTATGAAGAGGAAGTAGAAGTATATCATCGTCTTGGAGAGCATCCAGCTTATTCCAAATGCTATTACGCTAAAACAAACTTCTTGGTGTTAAAACGGTTACAAGGCACTACACTTTATGATTGTATCCAACGTGGTATACGTATACCAACACAAGTTATACGCGATATCGATGAAGCTTTGGAATATGCTACTCAACGCGCGCTCTTTCCACATGACATTCACGCGCGTAATGTAATGATGCACGAGGGAAGAGGTTTTGTCGTTGATATCTCTGACTTTCTTCATCAAGAAACTTGCTCGAAGTGGGACAATTTTAAAAAAGCGTACTACTGGCTCTACCGTCCCTTACTGTGTCCACTTGGTATAAAAGTACCTTATTTTGTGCTTGATATTATTCGCAAAGGTTATCGTGCTTTTTCTACATTCAGAGCAAGTTGTCGTCGGCTGCTACAAAAATTACGTGGTTCTAAATCTTCTAAACATCATAAACGTTTTAGGCGATAGTTGACTTGTCAAGTGTACTTTTAACAGCTATCTGTTGATATCTCAAGTGAGCTTAATATATCTCTCGAAAATAGTAAATATAACCTTAGAAAACGAATATTAGGCTTAATTCACCCCTCAGAAAGATGGAATATACATAATATTTTCTTACTATTTTTATCAAGAGAATATTTAAACCACATGAGGGCGAATAATATGGTACTTCATAAACTTGGAGATTTCGATCCAGATTACCGTAATACTAGTTTTGAAGGAAATGATATCAAAGGGTTGAGTGTATATGCTGATGCTAGCGATGAGAAAATTGGTACTATCAGCGATGTATTAGTAGACGAAGAAGGTCGTTTCCGTTATTTTATTGTTGATTTAGGCTTCTGGATTTTTGGTAAGAAAGTATTGTTACCAGTAGGCCGCTCACGTATTGACCACACTGCTGACCGCGTTTACGCCCTTGGTATGACTCGTGAGCAAGCAGACCACTTGCCAGAATTTAACGACGATTTGGCTATTGACTACGATTACGAAGAAAACGTTCGTGGAGTTTATCGTGGTGGCGCCACTCGTAGCATAACAGAGCCAAGCATAGACCGCACTTCTTCACTTGATGCGTCAACTCCTTTAGACGCAGCGCTTCCTCTAGATGCTTCCGCAGCAGCATTGGGCGGAGCATATCAACCAGCATCAGTAGCTGACTCATACAAAGCAGTGGATACTCCTGTTTATAACCGTGACAGCTACACATATAAAGATGAACCCTCACTGTATGACTTAAACGAGAGCGACCATCAAACCTTACGTTTGTATGAAGAACGCTTAGTAGCAAACAAGCAACGTCGTAAAGCTGGTGAAGTTGCAATTGGTAAACGTGTTGAAACAGAAACCGCGCGAGTAGCTGTTCCAATTGAAAAAGAAAGAGTCGTAGTTGAGCGTGTAACTCCTACCGATGCTGGTAGAACTGTAACACCTGATGCTACAGCATTTCGTGAAGGTGAAGTTGCCCACGTAGAAATTTACGAGGAAACTCCCGACATCCGTAAAGAAACCGTAGTTCGTGAAGAAGTTCGCGTTAGCAAAGTTGTAGACCACGACACAGTAGAAGCAAAAGAAACAATTCGTCGTGAAGAACTAGATGTTAAAGCACCTGGTCTTCCCATCGAAGAACGTTAATTAAAACGTTAACTCGTTGTAAGGACTTCAGTCCTTAAAAACTGGCGCCATTTAGGTTGGCGCCAGCTATCACAATCATAAAACCCTGCTTTTAAATCAAAATCATATTCTTAATCATTAATAAATCGCAACAACCAGGAAACGGAGTCAAATACAAATATGCAAAATTCTCTCTCAGAAAATAATTATATTGAAGATGCTCACATCTCGGATGCTACCTTAACGTCAAATATACAACATCAACAAGTTAGTCAAGAAGAAATAATTCAATTACTTGGAGAACGTTTAATAGTTGACCGCAGTAAGCGTAAAGTCGGAGAAATAGTTGTTCGTAAAGAAATAGAAACTCGAATGGTGACAATTCCCATTCGTCGTGAGAGATTAATTGTAGAGCAAGTAAGTCCTGAACGTAAGGAACTTGCAAACATTGATTTAGGTGAACAACCAATACCCCAACTAGAGTCATTACAAGCTAAATTACCACAAGGTGAACTACCACAAACATCACCAACAGAAGGTGGTTTAACCGTTAGTGGAGAATTTAGCTCACCCAAAGTTGCAAGTTTGCTGCTAAATGCCATAGCACTAGAACGTAATCATGGTTGTCAGCGGATACAGATAACTATTACTGTTGAAGATGAAAAGCTGCAACAAAAGTACCAAGAATGGTTTGCACGCACTTCTATTAATAGCCAAAACAATGGCAATATAAAATAGATAATGCTTAAGGGATAATTAGGTATATATTTTGAATAGCAAATTATCCTGGTAACATTATAATGCGCTTGCTATCGAAAAGATTTTTAAAGCTACAAACAGCAATCCCCCAAACGCGCGTACACATCAAAATATGTGATGGGCATTTTTATTTTGTTGGTTTAGGCACCTGGTACACCTACTGGCGTGACCCCTATCACCTAATGCTGACTATTCCTTGGTTAGGATTTTTAGGTATAATATTATTCTTATATCTAACTGTAAATTCACTGTTTGCGTTAGCATATTTGGTTGGTGGAGATTGTATTCAAAACGCAACAACAGGCTCTTTTAATGATGCTTTTTTCTTCAGTGTTCAAACTTTAGCTACCATTGGTTATGGTAGTATGTATCCAAAAACACAATACGCCAACACCGTTGTCATGGTGGAAGCAATGGCAAGTTTGGTAGGAATAGCTTTGTTAACTGGACTTTCTTTCGCGCGCTTTTCCCGACCAACCGCGCGTATTGCATTTAGTCGGGTTGCAGTAATTACAACGTATGATGGATGTCCAAAGTTAATATTTCGTACCGCAAACCAGCGTCGAAACCAAATACTTGAAGCTCAAATGCGAGTCTACCTAATGCGTGATGAAGTTACGGCAGAAGGGCAGTATGTACGACGCATTTATGATTTAGAACTCGTAAGAAACCATTCTCCTAGTTTTATGCTTACTTGGTCGATAATGCACAAACTTAATCAATCAAGCCCATTATACGGACTAACAGAGGAATCCCTACTCCAAACTAAATCTACAATTATTGTATCTTTTAGCGGTCTTGATGAAACTGTTTCTCAAGTAGTACACGCGCGTCACAATTACTCACCCAGAGATATTTTATGTAATCGACGCTTTGTTGATATTATTCATCATACGCAGCAAGGACATCGATACATTGACTATAAATACTTTCATGATGTTGAACACGATGTTGAACATGACACACTCATAGTATAAATTTATTCTTTTATAAAGAATTAAATTTACATCTCCAGATACTTGTTAAAAGTAGTAGGCTAGAGTAGAGGAGTTTTGATAAAGCTTAATGAATACGGTGTATATCCTAATCGCAGTCATTTTAACGACGGGTGGCGTAATAGGGAGTGTTGGGGAGAGATTCGAGAAACGAGTTCGCAAGCAACGCTTATCGCTATTTTACCTGCGACCAAAACATACTTTACTACTGATAGCATTTTCTACAGGTGTACTCATATCAGCATCGACTTTAGCAGTTGTATTTTGTACAAATGCAGAGTTTCGACACGCGATGTTTCAAATCGATGCTTTACAACAAGATATTGCTAGTAAACAGCAACAGTTGGATGCTTTGACCAAGCAGATACAAACGATACAAAGTAGTTAATCAATATCATTCCATATTCTGCTAAACGAGGGGCAATAAGATTTCAAATTCAGTACCAGCCCCAAGTTGTGAGCGCATCTGAAATTTCCCACCATGTCTTGCTGTGATGATGCGGTAGCTAGCAGCAAGACTTGTTTCTTTGTCCGCGCGTTTTTCGACGGAAAAGGATTCAATGATGTTTTGCAGCGCTTGGTCGGACATACCTGGACCACTATCAGTAATATGAATTTTAACCCAGCGTGATTCTACACCATTGGTTGTATTCGGTGGTAGGGGAATCACCTCGGTTGTAATTTCTATGCGGGGTTTTTCTTCGTGTAGAGTATTATCTAATTTATATTGGTGTCGAATTGCTTCATCTAACAGGGCATCGATCGACCGACTTAAAATATTCATAAATACTTGATTTAATTGTCCTAGAAAGCAATATACAGGGGGTAAAGACCCATAATTTCTAATTATTTCAATTTCGCCTTTAATACGGCTATTTATCAGCAAGATAACGTTTTCGATACAGGTATGCAAGTCTGCTGGTTTTGGGTACACAGCGTCAATGTGGCAAAAGTTCTGTAAGCCAGTGACAAGTTTTTTAAGTCTCTCTGCTCCTGTTCGGATGCTTGTAAGCGACTTGTTCAAATCTTGTTCCAAAAAATCGAATTCTATATCCTCCTTTAAATAAACGATATGCTCCGGGGGTTGTGGTAATTCTCGTGTATAAGCCGCAATTAACTTTAGTAAGTCTTGACTATAGTTTGAGACATGAGTTAAATTACCCCAGATAAAATTTACCGGGTCTAGGATTTCATGCGCTACCCCATCAACCAGGCGCCCCAGACTTGCCATTTTATCGTTTTGAATAATTTGCGCTTGACTACGCTCGTATCTAACCTGCGTCTCGATACCGCGAATTTGCCATGATGCTATATTCAACTCGGAAATATCAAGCAATTTATATCTATTGTCAATTGATTTAACGACTATAGGTTCGCTCAACAGTTCGGGGGAACGTCGCAGCGCTAACTGCATTGCTGTCAAAATTGAAGTCGTCTCTCTTAGCAGTAATATTCCGGTTCGCGCGTAACTGTAAAGAATACTGAGAGGTTGCTCAAAAAAAAGTTCTTTCCCGAACGGACGAATTAGAAACTCTAATAACTGCCGTCGAGATAGCATTCCTATGTAATTACCGTCTTCTAGAAGTATTACTCCCGCTAATTGCGGAAATTTTTCAAACACTTGAGCAACCGAGGCGCCCGTACAGCTAGTTGATACCTCGAATGAGTATAATGACAACTCTTGAAGCGTAGATTCTAGACCGAGGTCGCCTCTACTGCCTTCAATGAGAATTGGGGTTTGTATTTCGGAAACAGATTCTTGTGGCACCTTGACCCTGATTTTTCGCTCTTAAAGTTTCTATGGTTACATTGCTAACTTATTGCTAGCTCTTCCAGCCTATTTCAGTTTCTCCGGAATCGGTATGTGGAAAATAGGGAATAGCGTTTTGCTCCTGCAAAAGCTTAACTAGTTGGACTTCCATGTTTAAAACTTTGTAAATCCAAGGGCAAATTTATGTAAAGTTAACTTTTCCATAAGCAAATCCACCGTCAGTACATAAACATTTTTATTAACATTGCATTTAAGTATAATTACAATAAGGAAAAACTATGCCACCTTTATTGATAATATATTCAGATATCGTTATTAATTTTTAATGTATAAACTGTAACTAAATCTTAAAGATAAAGGTAGTACATAAACTATAATGTCAGAAAAGAATGTAGCTAAAACTACTTTAATTTCCAAGCAAGGCTCTGTTTAAGTTATATTTAATTACCTGCACTTGTTTTTGATCCCCGTTTCGATAGAATAGCCTGGGATAATCATTTTAATCTTAATCTCCGCTTTTATAAGCGCACTATGAATCAACTGAGTAACGGTTTTACAATATTTCTAAGTTTACTAGTCGAGGCGATACCATTCTTGCTACTTGGGGTTTTGTTCTCTAGTGTGCTGCTGTTTCTGGTTGATGAGCGCAAGCTAGTTGAAAGAATGCCAAGAAACCCTTTGTTAGGTGCGTTTGTCGGTAGTTTGGTCGGCTTTTTGTTTCCTGT
The DNA here is from genome assembly GCF_059640475.1 of Calothrix sp. CBUCES-K 9914. NCBI lineage: Bacteria > Bacillati > Cyanobacteriota > Cyanophyceae > Nostocales > Calotrichaceae > Calothrix > Calothrix sp. CBUCES-K 9914. Next base: position 996 of record NZ_JBXXZH010000246.1, on the reverse strand, counting down.
GTGCGAATGTGGCAACGTTCCAGTCGCGCGTCGTTTGCTGATGCAAGGAGTTCCCACATCCGTAGCTATTGGATTTTTATTAGCGGCGCCAACAATAAATCCGATTGTAATTTGGTCTACATGGACAGCATTTCGTGACCAACCAGAGATTGTATTATTACGTGTACTATTTTCTTTGATAATTGCAACAATCGTTGGTTGGGTATTTAGTTTTCAAAAAGATTTAACGCCAATTGTACAGCCGGCTATCGCACGTTATCTCAAATTCAACCCACCCCCCAAACCTGAACCAAAGCATCTACGTGGTTCGCGACAAAATACCAAAGTTCAAACGGGTAGTTCAACTTTATTACAGTCAGGAACGTATATATTGGGTGGTCAGTCAAGTGGTCAAGTGACTCGTATTGATACCGCAGCACAAGCAGAAACAGCAGTTGCAACAAAACCATTATCCGATAAGCTACAGTTGGTACTGGATAATATAGTTCAGGAACTGCGCGAGTTGGGAGCAGTTATGGTTATTGGTAGTGCAGTCGCTGCGGCAATTCAAGTCCTGGCACCGCGCGATTTAATATTGAGTTTAGGTGCTGGTACAATAACTTCAATTGTGGCAATGCTTGTACTAGCTGTAGTTGTATCGATTTGTTCAACAGTAGATTCATTTTTTGCTTTATCGTTTGCTTCGGCTTTTACCAGTGGTTCATTACTCGCGTTTCTTGTGTTTGGACCGATGGTTGATATTAAAGGTGTTGGTTTAATGCTGTCGATATTTAAGCCAAGAGCTTTATTTTACTTATTCATGCTGGCAGGACTACTTACATTCTTAATGACACTATTTCTGAATTTACACGTCTTCTAACTCCGCTCATCGTAAGGTGCGTGATGCCCTACATTAGTTTCACTTTACGATTGTTATGGCGTCACGCACCCTACCTCTTAACTTTCTTCCTAATGACAAGCACAACAAATACCAAACGTAAAATTTCTCCAAAACTT
>NZ_JBXXZH010000245.1:0-13460 GCF_059640475.1 Calothrix sp. CBUCES-K 9914 | reverse complement strand
TTTATAAACGCGAACTATGTTTAGTACTTTTTTACCTCTATTTCCCTTAACCGAGCAGTATTGATTCCCGTCTAATCCAATTCAACTGCCTAATTCTTATTGCAAAAAGTACAAAAAATCCGCCCTACGACCCACGGTAAATTTGGCGCCGATACCGAAACGTTGTATTTCATTAGATTCCTATGTTGGTAGGGAATTTGATTATCAAGTACTAGTTCACAGCATGTTGTTAATAGCTAATTAAACTCTCTGTGTACAGATGCTCTGGTTCCGGAGCGTCTGTACACAGAGAAGAAAATTTTAAATATTATTTAACTTTAGGTACTACCAAGCACATACCTGAAATTAAAAGTGAGTGATTACTCACATAAGTTTTGCTGAAGATTTACTTTGTATATCTTTTAACAAATAATGAGTTCCGGCACCGTTTTCAAATGTTTTTGTATAATATTGACTTATTTTGCTATCAACGTAGTCGCGAACCATTTTAGATTTGCAAAATAAAGCTTGCTCAGGACGGTAATTTTCAAAGACAGAAAGAAATTCGTCGCGCGTTATCTTGTTTGAATTGATTCTGATGTACGATAAAACAGCTACTTCTGGTGGAACACGTAAACCTGAGTAAAATGCATAAATAGGACAGTCTGTGAACATCCACTGAGTATTTTGTTTATGCTTTAACACAACATTGAGTAATTCTACTTTCTCTTGACTCTCTTGTACATATTTGTAGTTTTCCAACGTAATTATACCTAGTTTAACTGGAATCAAAATCAACGAAAATATCAAGAAGTAAGCTGATAATTTAGGTAATGAAAATTTGCTCAGATGATTTGGCTTTGTTTGTAAAATACTGGTAGGGCTTTTTTTGAGAAAGTTAAACGCTAATTTGACCCCATAAGTAGCTAGCCAAGTAAGTGGTATTGAAAGTAACAGATAATGATGATACCAAACAGGTTGATGGGTAAGGATGAGTAAAAAAGCAGTTAACAGCCAAATTAGTGGCAAAGATTTATTCCATTCTCGTTTTTTTAAAATAATGATAGTTGCTGCAATTGCTAGGAGTATATAATCAAAATCTTGAAGCAGAAATAACAACGTTAATTTTACACTATCTTCTACGTCAAAAGCTGTTTTGACATTTTCTTCAAAATGAGAGTTAAATAGCTGTTCAAAACTTAAGGAATTACAAATAAAGCTAATCAACAGAAAAACACATCCGCAAGAAGCTAACCAATAAACACTATCAACTAATATATCTTTTTTTGATTGTTTGGAATCAAGTTTATTTTTAATTAAGTCAGATAATATTAGTGGAATTAAAAATACAGTAAATAACTTTATTTGTAAAGACAGTGCAAAAAAAACACCTGATACTATAATTAGAATCTTTGACAGCTTCTGTTTATACAGCATTAACGTATAAATAGATAACATTGCCATCGCTAAAGCTGGCTGTCCAATCATTGCAGAAACACTTACTCTTAGAAAATTGCAAGATATTGTTAAAAATAAGGCGCCACAAATTGCTGCAATATTACCTACATAAATACGTATAATTTGACAAAAAGACCAAACAAGTATTGTTGAAAAACCTAAAACTAAAAGCCTTGCTGAAAGTATCGACTCGCCAAACCAACGGAACCAGTAGGAGAAAATAATGGTTGAAAGCGGTGGTTGGTCATTCCATATTTGTGTGTATAAAGCAAATCCCTGTAAATGAAGTGAGGCTTTTATTAATTCAATTCCTTCATCACTTGAATCAAATTCAAAAACTTTTGATATTGGCATGAAGCAAATTGCAAAAATGAAAAAGGAGCTAGGTATTATTAAATTGAATAATAAAAAGCTTTTTAAGTCTAACTGGATTTTCTTCATATAAATATTTTTCTAATTTGCATAGTATGGCATACTATACGAATAGAATACTGTTTATTATACAATTATACATAATTACGTTGTGACGAAGTTTAAGCTTATGTAATTGCCTTACATAGACAAAGCAAATTGTTTATGGAACCTATTCCACTTCAACAACTTCTGGTTCTGTAATGATTACTTGTTTGAGGTTTTATTGCAAAATATCTAAAACAACCTGGGGGTCAGTTCTTTGCTGCATTACCTCCGTAATTAGTATAAATTAGATTTTTATTTCACTAACATTATTAAACACGACACAGTAAGTTCACCTATATCGCATGGTAGAAAGTATAAATTAAATAAGTTAGGTTTTGAACATGAGATAGACGTTTTAAGGAGTTCTAGGTTCCCGACTCGCTGCGGAGCGGTATCTATCCCTAGCTTTGGTTAAAACTATTTTCATCAAAAGTTAACACTTTTCAGAATCAAAATCAAAAATAATGCGTCAGCTTATTTATTAACTCCCAGTAATATTCCCTTTATAAGGTGACTTATGTTTAAGCATCCTATTAAATTGTTGGTGTTTGGAGCTTTTGGTTTATCTCTGTTCGCAGGCAGTTTACCAGCCAATGCTCAGTATAGCTCTGGAAGCAACCGTGATGTCGTAGTACCAACTACATCTGATGGTGTTGGTGGTTCGACTGATTCATCAGTTTACTCTGGTGATAGATATCCATCCGGAGGTTCTACTGTAAATTCCAGCACGCGGTTTGTTTGTCAGCAGGTAAACGGTCAAAATACTGTAATGTATCAACCGCAAAGCCAACCTGGACAATATTTTGCTTGGGCAACTCCCCGCACTTTAGGTGGTGGTTGGGATACCGCGCGTCGTTGTGAAACTATAGCCCAACGTTTGGAATCTTACCGTAGTGATGGTTTACTCGAACTCCAAACCAGTGTAATGAATGGAGAAAACGTAGTATGTGTTACTACTGAAGCAAACTCTGCTTGCCGTATTGTTTTTACAGTACCACGTGAAAAAGACCCCTATATTGTCCGTAACAGCGTGTTTGAAAACTTAGCATCTGCCGATGACGGACGGCAAACAACCGCTGTCAATACATACCGCGATAGAAACGGTTATCAAATTAGTCAGATTTATCGTACTGTCGTAGGTGGAAATAGCAACACTAACACTCGCTCTGCAAAATCTCCTATTGCTTTAAAACCATTTCTTGATAGAGCAGATGGTGGTACTGGACAAGGTTTGAGAAACGGTGTCAGAATTGGGCGCCAACAAAATAGACAGCAACCAGGCGCGCGTCTTGATCCTAATAGATTTAAAAGATAATAAAACGTGTAGGGTGCGTGACGCTACGAAAATATTTCAACAAACATAATAAGACTTGTAGCGTCACGCACCGACTTCTGGTTATAACTAATCATATCAGGCTACATTATGAAAAGGAAGTTTAGGTATTTGATTGTAAACCTCCGCATTTTCAGCAAGAGCTTGACGTAGATCATATTGTGTCCTTAATGCACCTTCAAAAACAGCTTCGGTTATTGATTTTGATTGACCGTCGGCATCTTCTTCTTGGAACTGGTTGATATAACTAATCAAAATTACACCGTTTTGGACTGCCACCCCTGTAAGCGCAATAAATCCAACTCCTGCTGAAACGCTGAAGTAAGTGTGGGTGATATATAAACCAATAATTCCAACAATTACAATTACAACAGCAACTAATAAAGTGATATAACGGTTTTGGAAGGCAAGCGATATAACCTTGTTAATGATAGTGTTCACGTGATTATTGCTGTTGTTGCTATAAATAGGCTCGGAAACGAACTATACCTACTGGTATCTGTACATTTTCGTGAACAGGTTTTACAGACACTTTATATACCCAAGAATTATGAACCGGCGCCCTTCAATAAGGTATGATTAATTCAAGATTTTTTTATTAAAAACTTTGGGTTTCTCTATGGTTTGATATTTGGTGTTATTGATAACTCTGTATATTACTTTTTTAGATTTTGCAATGTGTGGCGCCTGTGGTTGTTTTCTACGTTGCTTTAAATTGATTTATTTCAATATATTTTAATATAATATATACGCTAATAAAGTTTTATATAGTTATGTGTACTTTTTTAAGAATGCATAAACAATGTGGGTGGGCGCCTATATTGCCAAGAAATTAACTTGGATTCAAACGTAGGGCGCGTCACGCTAGAATTGATATACTTAAATATTCTAAAAAACCACTTTTTAATTTATTATCAACGTATTCTTAATCTATATGGCTTCATCAAGTAATAAAGAAACCTTGACGTTACTACTATCACTACTCATTACAGGTGGACTTGCCCTAGGTGGTTTGTGGTATTTCCGGGGTAGTTTGCTTTCGAGTCAAAGTATAAACGGTAATTCAACTAAAGTAGCTGAGGGTTCAAGTACATCAAGTTTAGATGCAAGTCTACCAAACCCAAACGTCTTAACGATTGATGGTAGTGTAACAATGGTGGCTGCGATTAAGCAACTACAAATAGGCTTCTCGCTATTAAACCCATCCTTACCGACTACATACGGTGTACCCGATGGTAAACCAAATGGTACAAATACAGGAATTCAAAATCTGATCAATGGTAAAGTTTTGATGGCGGCTTCATCGCGGCGCCTAAATTCCAATGAAATTCGAGCTGGTCTGGTTGGAATTCCAATTGCTAAAGATGCTTTGGCTGTAACGGTAGGTATCAATAATCCCTACAAAGGGGGATTGACGATAGAGCAGTTGAAGGGGATATTTCAGGGTAAAATTACCAATTGGTCACAAGTAGGCGGACTAAATGCGCCAATTAAAGTAATTAATCGCTCTCCCGATAGTGGTACTTATACCTTTTTTCAAGATGTGGTTCTTTTAGAGCAACCTTTTGCATCTGGAGCAAATTTTACAACTAGCAAACAAGATGAAACTACACCTCTATTACGTGCTTTAGGCAACGATGGCATCACCTATAGTGCTGTTTCTCAAATTGAAAACCAGCAAACTGTCCGTATCGTTCCAATTGACGGAATCTCTCCTACTGATAGAACTGCAATACAAAATGGTAAATATCCAATTAGTCGCGTTGTCTTTTTGGTGGCGCCGCGAAAAACAAGTCCTGTTGTAAAACAGTTTATCGACTACGCTCTATCTTCTCAAGGACAACAAGTTATCAAGAGGACAGGTTTCATTCCTTTGCAATAAGAGTACCGTTTTTTTATCTTGTAGGATAGGCGTCCCGCCTGTCCGTCTAAATGTAGGACAGGCGAGACGCCTATCCTACGGTATACGCTTCAATTTTTACTTCTGTAACAAGTAAACTCCATTGTAAAAGTTGCCATACCAGAAGTAATTGACCTGAGCGTAGTTGAGTAGCCAAACATTTGTGCTAATGGAACTTCAGCTTGAATGACTGAATACCCCTGCATTGTTTGTGACCCTAAAAGCAAACCTTTTCGTGATGAGAAATCACCTTGTACTCTTCCTACATATTCATGGGGTGTTTCTACCTCAACGTGCATGATAGGTTCGAGTAACTGAGGATTTGCTTGACTAAACGCTGTTTCAAACGCTTGTTTTGCTGCCATACGGAATGCAAAGTCATTCGAGTCTACTGGGTGATATGAACCACCATCAAGCACAACTTTTACTCCAACTACTGGATAACCATCCAACTTTCCAGCTTGCATGGCTTCGATGAAACCTTTTTCACAAGCTGTAATATATGAGTTGGGAATGGCGCCTCCAACTACACGATTTGCAAATTCAAACGCTTCATCGCACGGTTCAATGTATCCCTTTACGTGAGCAAACTGACCAGGTCCACCAGTTTGTTTTTTGAATTGATAATCGAAGCTGGCTTTTTTCTTGATGGTTTCGCGATAAGCTACAGCAGGCTTACCAACAAGCACTTGAGCATTATACTCACGCAATAGACGCTCAATGTAAATCTCTAAGTGCAGTTCACCCATTCCCGATATTAAAGTTTCACCAGTTTCTGCATTCACACTGACGCGGAAAGTTGGGTCTTCTTTTTGGAAACGGTTGAGCGCTTTAGATAATTTATCGCTGTCTTCTTGTTTTTGAGGTACAACTGCAAGTGAAATTACAGGTTCTGGGACGAACATTGCTTCTAAAGAGATAGGCGCCTCTCCGGTATAGAAAGTGTCACCGCTGGCACAGTCCACTCCTAAAAGTGCAACAATATCTCCAGCAACTGCTATTTTCACTTCCTCACGTTTGTTTGCGTGCATTCTCAGTAATCTACCAATTTGTACACGCTGTTTAGTACGAGAGTTGTATACTGTGTCACCTGGTTTTAAGGCGCCTGAGTAAATACGTGTGTAAGTCAACTGCCCAAATGATTCGACGGTTAGCTTAAACGCCAAGGCAACTAATGACGCATCTATCTCAGGATATACATTTACTGAATCAGAAGTTTTTACTACCTCGCGTTCAATAGGAGACGGAAGGTAGCGCACGACTGCATCAAGCAGGTTTTGCACACCTTTATTCTTAAATGCAGAACCAATTAACACAGGTACTAATTCAAGATTCTTTGTAGCATTCGCAATAGTCTCCCAAATCAATTCGTTTTCAACATCTTCACCAGCTAGAAGTTTCTCTGTCATTGGTTCAGAGAATAGCGACAACGCATCAAGCATTTTCTCGCGTGCGATGGAAGCTTCGTGTTTGAGTGAGTCAGGAATTTCTGTTTTGACCCAGTTTTCACCCGCTTCACCTTCATAGTAATTTGCAGTCATTTCTACAAGGTCAATAACTCCTTGAAATTCCTCTTCATTACCAATTGGATATTGAACAAGCAACGGATTTAGTTGTAATCTATCGCGTATAGCTTGGACAACTTTAAACGGGTTGGCGCCAGTTCTATCCATCTTGTTAATAAACGCAATCCTTGGTACACGGTAGCGTTTCATTTGCCTATCCACGGTTATTGACTGTGACTGAACCCCCGCAACCGCACATAACACCATCACCGCACCATCTAAAACACGCAGTGAACGCTCAACTTCGATGGTAAAGTCAACGTGTCCAGGTGTGTCTATCAGATTAATTTGGGTATCATGCCACATACAAGTCGTTGCAGCAGATGTAATTGTAATACCGTGCGCTTTTTCTTCCGGCATGAAATCCATAGTGGCGCCTTTTCCACCGCCACGTACTTCTTCCATAGCGTGAATTCTTCCTGTGTAATACAGAATCCGCTCGCTAATTGTTGTTTTACCAGAGTCGATATGTGCGGAAATACCAATGTTACGAATACGGCTTCGGGGAATCATAACAATTTGACCTTTTTATTTTCGTGCCTTGTTGATGGATGTGTTGATACTATCTTGTGGAACAGGCATCCTTGCCTGTCTTAAATTTAGGGCAGTTTGCATGTTTCAAGTTTAGGGCTGCTTGCATGTTTCAAGTTTAGGGCGGGCAAGGATGCCCACCCCACAAGAGAATACAAGGTGCTTTTTTCGAGGTTCCTAAATTGGTAGACTGGATAGGCGCCATGTTTTACGGAAGTTTATCCGTCATATGGCGACATCAAGAAAGCACTCTTCGTGCTTACTACGAGCTAACCTATACGCTATGAAATTTGGGTGATAGCTTTGGGAAGAGGGGGTTAGTTGTGTTGGGGGATGCTATTCTTGCTTGTGGACGGGCACTCTGTCTCACAATCATCCGGCACCTAAAATACCCTCTATTTAATTTTAATGCCCACGTACTAAACTCATGACTGTTGGACTCCTCGTTGAGCTACGTTTTTGCCTTGGCGCTCGTCAGTTATTCAGATTATATGCTACATTCCGTATTATGGCAAGGGGTATTTTGACGAGGCGCCAGTAAGCCTAACTAAAAACTGAATAATTAGGTTTGCTATTGCTGTAGCTCTTTTAACAGCTATTAGATTTGCTTTTATGGATGTGTTTTTATTACAAAACCGAGACTATACAATTATTATCGCCAAGACTTCTGCCTTGATGGTTAAAGAACCACCTGGATATGAACATCGTTGGCATTCAGCTTACGAGTCAATAATTAACCTTGTCCGTGCGTGTCAAAAGTTCGATAGTGATGGTGTGACGTTGTACGTTTCGTGCCGAGACAGCAATAAATATAGCTTTCAGCAGTACAAATATGTTATGCCTGAAAAGCTTCGAGAAATTGTTGAAGCGCATTATCCCCCTTATGAGTTAGATTTCCTAGGGGTTTTGGAAAAAACTTTCGATGACTACTTCGCGCGTAAAGCTGCCCAGAAAGCCAAACAAAACGGCGAAATTATCATAGTTCTAATAGATGGTGAACCACGTGATAGGTTAGAAATAGCCAAGGTAATTGTAGAAGCTACACAAAAGTTAGATAATTCAAGGGAATTAGGTATTGGCTTTGTACAAGTTGGTCAAGACTTACTCGCGCGGGGTTTTCTCAAAGCTTTGGATGAAGACTTAATGCACGCAGGCGCCAAGTTTGATATTGTTGACACTAAGAAGATGGAGGAACTGGAGTCAAACTCGCTGCTACAGTTTTTGTTCGATACGCTTGATGATTGATAAACCCAAACTTACCATCATTAATTATGTCCGGTAGCATAACCGTAATAAAATTATCGTAAAGACGCACGTCTGAATCGCTTCTCCGTTATATGTAAACTTCGTTTATGTAAACGGGACATTTGGGACAGATATCCTACGGGATAAGCGTCCTTGTGCCCCGCCCAATATTGGGACGCTCCGCAAAACGCGCGTTTTCTCTCTGGAATGTGGGTATCCTAAGCCTATAAGATATCTAGGGTTAGGAGAACCATATAATATGAACGCGATACGTAAGCTTTGGGTTGCAATTATTCCCGCGATTATATTGACAACATTACCTTCAGGGGCAAAAGCAGATTCAGGTATCTGTTATATGGTGACATCATCAGGTCAAACCGTTAGCTTAGGAAAATTGTGTGGAGCAACACAGAATGATGGAGTTTTCCGAGTACCTATCAAGCGTCGTAGCGGTAAAACTCCAGTTATTGATGTCACGTTTAATGGTAATCAGGTATTTGAGATGATTCTTGATACTGGCGCAAGTGGGACTTTGATCACACAGCAAATGGCTTCAAAGATGAATCTCAAGCCAAGTGGAACGATTAATGCCAGTATTGCTGATGGTAGCGAAGTGCAATTTAAAACAAGTGTAGTTACCTCTATCACTGTTGGTGGCGCCACAGTTAATAACGTCGAAGTTGCGATAGCACCAAAAGCTGATATCGGATTACTAGGTCATGACTTCTTTGAAAATTACGACGTGAAAATTCTCTCCAAACAAGTCGAGTTTCACCGTCGTTAGGGAATTCCTGCTCCTGCACCTACAAATTAGGCAGGCGCCATTTTACCCAAAATACCGTTAGCATAAATAGCTAGCTGCGCGCGATTTTTAAGATTGAGTCGGTTAAAAATACTATTAATATGAGTTTTAACGGTATTTTCTGTGATAAATAACTTAGCTGCAATTTCTTGATTTGTGGCGCCAATTGCTACTAAGCGTGCAACATCCAATTCTCTTGGTGTAAGTTCTGATAATACTGAAGGAGTTGGTTCAGAATTAACTTGTGCTTTGGGATTAATTACTCTTTCTAAAAGACCTGGTGCCAATTGAGTATACCCCGAATTAATGCAGTGAATTGCATTTACAAGTTCTTCCATAGGCATATCTTTGAGCAAATAACCCTTGGCACCTGCTTTGATGGCATCACTAACATCACGGTCTTCATCGTAAGTACTTAAAACCAAAATTTTAATATTTGGAAATTTTTCGGAAATTATCTTCGTCGCAGTGCTGCCATTCATAATAGGCATTCGCACATCCATTAATACAACATCAGGTTGAAGTGTTTCAACGGCGGTAATTGCTTCTTCTCCATTTTCCACCATTCCCACAATTTCTAAGTCAGGTTCTAAGCTTAACATTGCTTTCAGACCTTGGCGGACTAAACTTTGGTCATCAACTAGTAATAGGCGAATCATAATTATATTTCCGATTTTCAAGATTTACTTTATCAACTTGACTCAATGACTTAACAACATTGCGAACTTCATACATTAAACTACCACTTAACTGGTAAGCTTCCGAGAGTGACTGTTGCGCGACCTGGGGGTTAAGCTGCCAGAGTTTTTGCGCTACCTGTAATTGAATATGTAAAGCAGCTAGCGACTGTCCCATCCCGTTATACATATTCAGTAAGTCTTGATTTTGAGCTAATATATCGGCGTAACTTCCAGCATTGAATACATAGCTTTGTAAATACTCTTGAGCAATGATTAATTCGCAGTGCTTTTGATGATGCGCGCGTGTAGCCTTCACCAAATGCAATAATGTTAATAATAGAATCGTTAGCAACAGAACAGGCAGCATATCTTTAACTAAGTGATAACGGCAATTTGGTGAAGATATTATTTATTTCACCTCCTTTTATTAGTACATGAATTTGAGTTACTTGTGAAGCTGCTTTTTAATATTTCCAACTAAAGTTGGAAAGTTTAAGTTAAAGCTTTAATACATACATACTTGAGTAGCCCTAAAGTTGGATAAACTGTATTTAATTACTCAAATCAAGTGGTTGCCACTCTCCTATCTCAACTGCTGGGCGCCGTGCTTCTTCTTGTAATATATGATTTTCGGTTTCTGTTTCTATTTCTAGAATTTGATTATTTGTAGTGTATGTATTATTATGGTAGGTTTGAACAAACTCAGAAGATGGCTGAGATATATGCATGGGAATTCCAACGCTAATACAACAACCTTCCCCAGGTTTCGACTCAATATTAAAACTGCCTTGTAAAACAGCAACTCGTTCTTGCATTCCTTGCAGACCGTAACCACCACAGACTTTTTCTTTCTCAAACCCACGACCGTTATCTTGGACTATCAAATACACTCCTGTTGCAGTAGTACAAATGTGGATTTGCACTGCTGTCGCTTTTGCGTATTTACGTATATTGTTTAGCGCTTCTTGGCTGATTCGATAAATCGGCGCCACAAGGTGCGAGGGTAGTTGTATTGATAAATCTATATTAACCTGCGGTAGAATTCCTGTGGTACTTTCAAAATCCTGGACTAATGATTCAATCCGTTCTTCTAGCGATTGAGTTTCAAGCGCATCGCTACGTAATGCTTTTACCGAATCACGAACTTCTTGAGTAGCAATTTTTACAAGGTTGTGTGCTTCGGTAAGAAACTCTTGAGCTTGATTTGGGTCGGGTTTGCACAGCTTTATTGCGGTTTGTAGCTGAAAATTGAGTGCGGTGAGTGCATGTCCCACTGAGTCATGCAAATCACGCGCGATGCGGTTACGTTCTTGCGCTGCTGAGACATTGGCAAACTGTAATACGCATTGCCACAGTGAGTCATGCATTTGAGCAAGTTGTTCGGGTGTATATAGCTCTTCAACCACAGTTATTAGTCTCCGTATCCTTCTAATGTCTTATTATTTCTGGAGGAGGATAAGTTATGCAAAATTGGCAACGGATGCAACGGATGTAACAGATGTAACGGATGTAACGGATGTAACGGATGATTGTAATGGTCTATGTGATTAAATCTGGGGGTTGGATAAATCCTAAAAATTATATCCGCGTAGAGACCGAATTAATACGGTCTCTACAACACGCGAATTTTACAATAGTTACTTCCTACTACCTCTAGGAAATAAAGAACTTAAGTGACGTAACGAGAATAAAAATGTAATAGCAACACCTCCAAGTATACGAAGTCTAATATCACCCGTAGCCAAACCAATAAAACGGACGGCGCCGATTAATCCAGCAATGAACATTAAAAAAGGTGTAATATCTCGATAGTTTCTACCGTCTTGGATGTTCTTGCTTTCTACTCCTTGATGAAGTTCTTTTACCATACGCTGTGCAAGTATCGGATTACCCCCCGCGCGTCCAGCAATTTCAACGATTTCGTTAGTTGTAAGTGGGTGATTTAATTGCTTCGCTTGATGTGAAATAATATCCCTAATCTCATCATCCTTAAGGGGGGATAGAACTAATCTAGGGATTTTGTAAGCAACACCCTCCAAGTCGCGATGATTACCAAGAAGCAAAATAACGGCGCCACTCTCATGTAAATCTTCTACCCAACCTTTTAAAGAAGCAGGCCATTTGTGGAAATGATCACATATAAGGATAGTTTCACCTAAACTTTCAGCAATATCTTCTTTAAGTTGTTTTGCTGTAAGTGGTTTTCCTTCGACACCTTCATTATCAATTTGATTCAAAGAAATATTCAAGCTGGACGCTATTTGCTGCAAACACTTAGTGTTATCCCCTCTGTAATAGCCATAACAACATTTTTTTCCAAGAGCTTTTATTACTTGCCGCGCGAGATGAGTTTTTCCAATACCAACTTCACCAGTAATATAAATAGACTGTTTCTGAACCAACATTCTAATCACTTGGCTAGTTATATCTGCTCGGAAGTCATTCATCTTAGACGGTGCCTGTTGTGAGTGTTGCTTTAGAGACGTTTCTACTTCACCAGTAATATCAGTTTTAAAGGAGTTATTATTCTTATCCCCTAATTTTTTTGCTACTGGTGAGTTGGGCGCACTTGAATCATCTATTCTTTTGTAAGACTCCTCGACAACACCATCTTTGTAAAAAAAGATACTTCGTATTTGGCTGATATTTCGTTTAATTTATTGCTTGTGGCGTTTCTAACTTTAGCAATTTCTTTCTTGAAATCTTCGCGAAGCTTGGATGGATCTTCTAGAAAGTTTTGGGTACAAACTTCTTGCCCGACAATAATACTCATCGCACGCTGTTCTGCGATGTTGGAAGCTGTATCAAGGTCTTCGCTGAATACTGTATTGAAAAAGCTCGTTACAGTTTGTACTCTTTCTTCTAAATTTTGAATGTTATTCTCATCTTTATTTTGTACTATTTCATTACTGACTTGTACTACTAATGCACTTGAAGTATTGGTAGTATTTGCAGTTTCATTATCTACGGTGCCTTTTTTGCTGTCACGCCACTCATTCATATACTTTGATAAATCGCGGTCACTCCCTCCAGTCAATTGTCGTATCTTACCGCGCGTGGGTTTTATACCCTGGCTTTCAAGCTGTTCAATAGCTGTAAAAACTCTTTCTCTTAAAGTCGGTTTCTTCATTGTCTCCTGAGCAATAACTTCCTCGGCACCAGTATTTTCTGTTAAATCTTCCGATATATTGAGTTCTTCAGCGTTGGTACGAATTGTGTGACTCATAATCTTTTTTCCCAAATAATATATATTAAAATATTACAAATAATAAAGGTATTTACGCCATCCGTATCTATACGGTTATTTGCTCTACAAGTCTGATTAGATATATTTTTCTATCCCTTCAAAAGTGGCATTTCATATAGATTTTTCGGAATTATTCAAAAAATCTTAAAAACCATTAAGTTAATTATTATTACTTTCTTAACTGTGGTTTGCCAGCTTTCAATTTTTACTATGAGTGTCATAGATAGTTATTTATTGTGTTTAGTCATGCTTTTTTGAGCG
>NZ_JBXXZH010000244.1:0-13678 GCF_059640475.1 Calothrix sp. CBUCES-K 9914 | reverse complement strand
GGGACGCGATATTTATGACCATTGTTTTAGCGAGAGTTCTATTCAAAAGTACCGTCTTGGAGAAATTACCTCACGCTCAGACGTTGAAAATGGCAGTATAGCAGCTTGCCATATGGAATTTTTGCGAGAATTTGCAGTCAAAGCAAATCTAGTTGTACCAATTTTAATGCAAAATCAGCTTTGGGGATTGTTAATTGCTCATGAGTGTGGGCAAAAACGTACATGGACACAGTGGGAAACAGAGCTACTGCGACAACTGGCAGATCAAATTGGTATTGCTCTTGCTCAAGCGAAACTTCTCGAAAAAGAAACGTTACAGCGTCAAGAACTCACGCGCTCTAACGAGGAACTGCAACAATTTGCTTTTATTGCTTCTCACGACTTACAAGAACCGTTACGAAAGATTAAAGCGTTTGGAGACAGACTCAAAACTACATGTAATGAAAGTCTTTCCTCTCAAGGACGTGACTATCTTGAACGAATGCAAAATGCTTCTCAACGGATGCAGGCGTTAATTGAAGATTTGCTCACTTTATCGCGTGTGACAACGCGCGCGCAACCGTTTGTTCCTGTGAATTTATCGCAAATAGTTGCAGAAGTTTTATCAGATTTGGAAGTTAGTATTCAGCAATCAGAGGGACGTATTGAGTTAGGTGATTTGCCAACAATTTATGCCGATCCACTGCAAATGCGGCAGTTGTTACAAAACTTAATTGGTAACGCTCTCAAATTCCACCGTCCTCAAGAAATACCGATTGTCAGTGTTTACAGCGAAATCATCACCGTTAAAAACGAACAAATGTATCAAATTACAGTTCAAGATAACGGTATTGGGTTTGAAGAGAAATACTGTGACCGTATTTTTCAAGTCTTCCAGCGATTACATGGACGTAGCGAGTACGAGGGAACGGGTATTGGGTTAGCTATTTGCCGTAAGATTGTTGAACGACATCAGGGTAGCATTACTGCAGTTAGTAAACCTGGGCAAGGTGCAAAATTTATTGTGATCTTGCCGATGAGTCAATAGAGATTCATCAATGATTGTATCTTATTTGTTACACAAATAATACCTGTATAACGCTATAAAAATATATATTCTTGTCAAGATTTTTATTGAGATTTAATACCAAATTAATACTATTGTTAGCAAAAAGGAGAAAATGCATAGTGAAGGGTCGGCAGACAACTGTAAAAATTTTATTAGCTGACGATGATGAAGACGATTGCATGTTAGCGCGCGAGGCATTAGCCGAAAGTAGATTGTCTACCGAACTGTATGTAGTAAGGGATGGTGAGGAGCTAATGGATTATTTATATCATCGAGGTCAATATCTACATCTAAAGAGTTCACCTCGTCCGGGGTTAATTCTACTTGATTTAAATATGCCCAAGAAAGATGGTCGTGAAGCTCTTAGGGAAATCAAGAATGACCCGGAATTACGAAAAATACCTGTAATTGTACTGACAACTTCTAAAGCTGAGGAAGACATATATCATACATACGAATTAGGTGCAAATTCGTTTATCATTAAACCGATGAGCTTTTCATCCTTAGTAGAAGTAATGCGAACGATTGGAAAATACTGGTTTGAAATTGTAGAACTACCGCTTTAAACAGGGGGGAGGTAATCATGAAAAATAGCTCCATCCAGGTGCTGCTTATCGATGACGATGAAGATGATTACGTTTTAACTCGTGATTGGTTTTTTGAGTTTCAGGTGGCTGGGTGTGAACTAGAATGGGTCAATAGCTATGAAACTGCACTTCATACGATTGCTAAACACCGACATGATGTTTATCTTATTGATTACCGTTTGGGTGAAGGTAATGGTTTGGAATTATTACGTGCAGCTGTAGCTTTGGGTACAAGTGCCCCAATGATTTTACTGACAGGTCAAGGCGAACGCGATATTGATATTGAGGCGATGAAAGCAGGCGCCGCCGATTATTTAGAAAAAAGCCAATTAAATGCTGCACTGCTAGAACGTTCAATTCGCTACGCACTCGAACGCAAGCGCGCGGAACGTAAAATTCGCGAGCAAGCAGCGTTGCTTGATGTTGCTACCGACGCTATTTTTGTTTGTAATTTAAAGAATCAAATACTTTTTTGGAATAAAGCAGCAGAACTATTGTATGGTTGGAAACAAGAAGAGGCAATTGGCAAGCAAACAACACAACTTTGGCAAGAGAAAAACTTATCACAATTTAAATCAGCTTTTAATATCTTACTCAAAAATGGCGCCTGGGAAGGCGAGTTAAAACAAACAACTAAATCTGGCAGTCAAATTATCGTCGAAAGTCGTTGGACACTAGTGCCAGAATTTGAGAATAAAGCTCAAGCTGTGTTGGTAGTAAATACTGATATTACGCAAAAAAAACAATTAGAAGCTCAGTTTTTCCGCGCGCAACGTTTGGAGAGTATTGGCACGTTAGCTTCTGGTATTGCTCACGACCTCAACAATGTGTTGGCACCAATTTTAATGACAGCGCAGCTTTTAGAGTCGCAGCTTCACGATGAACGCAGCAAACGACTTTTACCAATATTAATATCCAATGCCAAACGCGGCGCCAATTTAGTGAAACAAGTCCTCTCTTTTACGCGCGGTATTGAAGGTGAGCGCGCAATGACACAAATTAAGCACCTAATTGCCGAAATTCAACAAATAATCAAAGAAACATTCCCAAAATCAATTCAAGTAACTGTAAATATCTCTCCAGAGTTATGGACTGTTTTGGGTAATGCCACGCAACTCCATCAAGTATTAATGAATCTTTGTGTAAATGCGCGCGATGCAATGCCTGACGGTGGAAAACTAGAAATAGCAGCCTCTAATATTTCTATCGATGAAAATTTCGCCAAGATGAATATCGAGGCAAAAATAGGTAGCTATATATTGGTATCGATTAGCGATACAGGTATTGGTATACCTTCAGATATTGTAGACAGAATCTTTGAGCCATTTTTTACTACCAAAGAACTTGGTAAAGGTACTGGGCTAGGTCTTTCTACCGTTCTCGGAATTGTTAAAAGTCACGGTGGGTTTATTAACGTGATCAGTGATGTCAACAAGGGTAGTAAATTTCAAGTTTATTTACCCGCACAGCAAATTCCCGAAATGTCAGAAGATGGAGATACCGAACTACCTCAAGGAAATGGCGAATTAATATTGGTTGTCGATGATGAAGTTTCGATACGTGATGTCACAAAAACATCCCTAGAAACTTATAATTACAAAGCAATAACAGCTTGTGATGGCATCGAAGCAATTGCTCTATACGCCGAATACCGCGATAAAATCGAAATAGTCCTAACCGATATGATTATGCCGGCAATGGATGGACTGACAACTATCCGCACTCTGCAAAAAATAAACCCCGAAGTTAAAATCATCGCGGTTAGTGGGTTGCTCTCTAGCGATAAAGTAAACAGTGCTACCGAAATAGGGGTCAAAGCATTTCTATCCAAACCTTACACAGCCAAACAACTTTTACAAACCATTGGCAATGTTAGGAGTACGTAGGGTGTGTGACGCTATAACAAATTGAAAACAAAGATAATAATCTAGTAGCGTCACGCACCTAACTTATATATGAAAACCGAAGTTTTAGAAACCAATAACGCATTCTACCGCGCGTTCGAGAAAAAAGACCTCCAAGCGATGAGTAATGTTTGGTCGCAAGGTACTGCTAGTATTTGTATTCATCCGGGATGGGATGCTCTACACGGTTGGAAAGATATTCGCTCGTCTTGGGAAAGAATTTTTAAAAACACTGCTTACATCGAAATCAACCAAGAAATTAGTACTTTAGAAGTGCGTGAAAATACTGCTTATATCATCTTGGTTGAAAATGTCATGCAATTCGCAGGCAACCGCAAAATTGAGGCTAAATCATTAGCTACTAATATATTTGAACTGCTTGGTGGTAAATGGTATTTGGTACACCACCATGCAAGTCCAATTATGCGTTAAAAAAACAATTAACCTTGCTTTTTCGTTCTTTCAGGAACTTTGGGCACCCAACCTGGTGTCTCGCTAGCTTCCCAACCAGCGGGACGCTTTGAGTTGTACCAACCAATTGAACCAATTATTGTCGCGGCTAAAAATCCCCCGATACCCACGAAAGTTAAAATCGTTTGGAGATGCGAGTTGTAAGATGCCTTGTCTACGACTGCTAAGAAAAAATCCATGTTATTTACGTCAATATTTGTAACAGTATATTAATAAATATTAATACCTATTGGCAACGGATACAACAGGTGTAACGGATAATGCAGTATTAAGGGTCGATAAGCTCAACTGCGTCGCGTCCGTTGATTTCATTAAAGTAAACTTTGACGATTTCATATGATGCAGTTGGTAGCTGCTTACCAATAAAATCAGGATGAATAGGAACTTCTCGATGACCTCGGTCAATTAGAACAGCTAGACGTATCACTTCTGGTCTACCGTACTCGTTAATTGCGTTTAAAGCTGCTCGTATTGTTCTGCCTTTGAAAATTACGTCATCCACAAGAACAACTGTTTTACCAGTTAAATCAAACGGGATATCGGTTTTTGCAGGAGTTCGTAAACCGATTTGATCGAGGTCATCGCGGTAAAAGGTAATGTCTAATGCTCCTACAGGTACTGTTATTCCTTCCATCGCTTCGATTTGGCGCCCAAGTAATTTAGCCATTGGGACTCCTTTTGTATGAATACCGAGGAGTACAAGCTGCGACAAATCACGGGTTCTTTCAATTATTTGCGAAGCTAAACGATTGACGGTACGGCGAAGTTCTTCAGATGAAAGAATCTCAACTACTTTCGCAGACAGATTCATATGCTTATTTTCCCTAGTAATCGCTTTATCTTTATCATTACCCGTTTGTTGCCAAAAAGACTATAGAGGTTGTTACCCCCAACCAGATTAAAAATGAATATCTGGTTAATAAGAGTGCATGTTGGATTGTTTGGGGTTGAATTGGATGAATATTATCTCCTAGTAGCGGTTTGTGTTTGATTAGTCCCCGATACGAGTTGGCGCCACCTACTTGCACTTGGAGTATGGCAGCATAAGCGCATTCACTCCATCCAGAGTTGGGACTGGGGTCTAGTACTGCATCACGACTGCAAACACGCCAAACATGTAAAGGTTTCCAAGTAATTAACCCTAAAGTTATCACTAAAAGACGACAAGGCAACCAAGTTAAAAAATCTTCAGTTCGCGCGCTGAACCAACCTAAATAAGTATAGGGCTGCTGTTTATAACCTACCATTGAATCCAAAGTACTACTAGCTTTGTATGCTAATGCTAAAGATGCTGGTTCAATTATTGGTATATAAGCACTAATTAAAATGCCAATAATTATATAAAATAAAGGTGCCATAACAGCGTCCGTTGCATTTTCTGTAACAGTTTCTAAAACAGCGCGCAATATTTCTGCAGAAGAAAGATTTTCAGTGTCGCGTCCAACAAATTGACTCAGATTGAGACGAGCAGTAGCAATATCTTCTGAAATTAAGGGTTGTAAAACAGAGTTAGCGGCATTTCTTAGACTTTTTGCGGCGAAACAACTGGCAAGCAGAATACATTGAGTAGTAATTCCTATTAGTGGATGTATCGATTGAGTTGTTTTAACTATTACTCCTACAATGGCGCCAGTGCCAAATATTAAAACAATAGCGAGAAAAATTCCTGCTATTCGTTGGGTTAAAGCATTCTTACATAAGAATAAAGCGATTTTAGTATAACGAGAAATGACCCATCCCATCACTTGCACTGGATGAAGCCAGTTGATAGGGTCGCCAATTAAATAGTCTAAAGTTGCCGCAATAAGTAAAATGGCATTGGTGACTAGTAATTTGTCTGTGATTGTTATCATTGAGTGTTGAGATGTTCTCACAATTAACGCTAATTGTCGGTGCGTGACGCTATTAGACTTATGCTTCGTTTCATAATGTTAGTTGCGTCACACACCCTACACGATAAAACTAGCTTCTTCGCCAAGTGATGCTTGCCAGCTACGAGCATCGTAATAAAGGTCTGCCAAGGTAATATTGTATAAAGCTTCTTTCAGTTTTTGATTAAGTCTTTGCCAAAGGGTTATCGTTACCCAGTCGAGAGCTTGAGTTGGTTCAGATTGTAAGGTTGGCAGGTGAGTGATTTTCTCTCCTACTGCTTCTAGAATTTCTCCTATAGATATTTGAGCGGGTGGTTTTGCTAGCTGATACCCACCCACGGCGCCACGAATTGATTTTACTAGCCCCGCGCGTCGCATTTCGATTAGTAATTTTTCGAGATAAGGGGCAGGAATATCTTGGCGAGATGCTATTGCTTTAACAGACGCGCTCGTGTTGGAGCGAAGTAAACTCAAATCGAGCAATGCTTTAACGCTGTAATGTCCACGAGTAGTAAGTTTCATCTGTTAAATATCTGAATATATGTACTATTTACTGTTAAAAGCGTCTTGATTGCTTGTAATTTTGTTATCTACTGTTACATTTGTTGATGTAATCTTGATACTAAGAGCAAGTAGACAAGTTTTTTTGCGCTTACTTAAAGAATCTTAAACAAACATAGCGTATATATAAAGTGTACGCAAAGGTTTTGATGACGATAGAAGTCAGTAGTAGTGGCACCCATTACCTTTTTATCGGTTAACTTTGATGCTAGTGTTATGTATGAACAGCGCATCCACAAACTAGATATATATTACCTAAGATATATACCCAGATAGAGAAATAAGCGTGGGGATTCAGGTAAATAGACATACACAAGTTCCTCCTAGGGTGGGGTTCTAGGAGATGAAATACATACTTTGCCGTTGTGTTACTCCTGTGTTTTGAGTCGATATTTAACATTAGTAGGTTTATTGGAGAGCAAAAATTGACTATCTGCGCGCTATACACCGACGTGAAGAGCGTCGTTGCCCGAAGGTAGATTATATAAATAAATTGTTTTGACTGTTTTGACCTCTGGTTAGTTACAGTTCTTTAGATTCTGTAAAAGTAAAGTTTTACAAGATTGCTAATATTACTTTTCTCTAACACCTACTTATGTAATATACTTAGCTAGGCTGATATAAAAATAAAAAGTTCTACTCGCTTAGAGCAAATTGTCAGCTAAAATAAAAACGATTCGACCTTTTGAACCATTCATTTTTGTTTTACGTTGATGGCTAAACAGAAAAAAATTGAACCCCTTGTCGGCGAAGATTTGCTCAGTAAAGTCAAAGAACTTGAGTCTCTGAGCAAGGAAGAAAAAGCCAAACGGTGTGGATACTACACCGTTACCAAAAACGGCATCGAGCGCGTCAATATGATGAAGTTCTTGAATGCCTTAATTGATGCAGAAGGCATTCAGTTAGATAGTTCCCCGAGTGCAAATGGACGCGGTGGACGTAGCGCTAGCTATCGGATTAGCGTGCAGTCAAACGGTAACTTGCTTATCGGCTCGGCTTACACAAAACAAATGGGTCTCCAAGCAGGAGATGAGTTCATCATTACCTTGGGTAAAAAGCACATCAGACTCCGGCAGGTAGACGCAGATGAACGTGAAGAAAGTGAAGCTATGGAAGCTACAGCTTAAATAGCTATTGGTCATTAGTTATTAGTCAGTACATAATCATGCTTATTTTTCATTGCCTATTTTTGTAGGCAGTAGATTATTGTGTGTTTTATGTGCGCTCAAACTGTATAAATAACTAGAACTCACGCGCGCTTGCCCTGGTTTCTGCGTAAGTCCTGATAGTGTAAACGCAAGCTTGTTAGTAAGGAGCGCGCTATTTTTTGCAGCTCAATTGTATAGCGCGTATCCACAACTAACAAAAAACATGTGTTTATGAGCAGTTAACATGACTATTGGCTATTGACTAACAAGGCACTCTTCAACATCAGTTTTTGAGGGCAATGGTAAGTAGTAACTGAGAGCTTTGCGCGTTGCAGCTAAATTGCAGGTTAACCCAACTTGCTCACGTTCAAGTAAACCCAAAATCTGCTCGTGATTGTTGCGTGCGACTACTGGTAATTGGTGTAAACCTCTTAATGCCATTCGGTCTAATGCCTCGGTTAAAGGTTCATCGCTGTAGGCATATAGAATATCAGTAGTAGAAATTTCTCTCAGGGTTAGATTCGACAAATTTTGTTGTGTCTGAGTAATGTTAGCAGAATTTTTCTGATAACTTGCAAGCGTGTGATTAATGTCTTCGAGAGTAACTACACCGATTAATTGCTCTTGATCATCAATTACTAACGCGCTCCGAGTCCGAGCGTGCCACATTGATAAAGCTGCTTCCACCACTTTCATGGTGGAGGGTAGCTTTTTCGGGTTGGCATACATTGCATCAAATACCAAGATTTGTTGCAGCATTTCTGCCTGTTCATCTTTTAACTCTGATAAACCAATTCGCTGCAAATTGGAGTTTGAGTTTTGATTTGGCAACATTTGTTCTACTGACCAAAAGCTTAACCCGACTGCTGCCATTAGCGGCAAAACAATTCGGTAATCACGGGTTAATTCAAACATCAGTAAAATAGACGTTAGTGGTGCCCGGACACTAGCGGCTAAAACTGCTGCCATACCGACCATTGCATATGCAGGAGGTGCAGCCATATAAGAAGTGACATTAGGAACGAGTAAAGCAATAATTTTGGCGTATCCAGTTCCAAATGATGCTCCTAAAAACATAGCTGGAGCAAATATACCACCCACAAAACCGCTACCTGCGGATAAAGCTGTCATTAGTAGCTTTAGTATTAGTAACGCAGCTAAAAGCTGAATCGAAAAATGTGCGTCTTGAAGCATCCCTTGAATAGTACCGTAACCAATTCCCAAAATTTGTGGAAATTGCAGTGCTACTATTCCAACAATGGCGCCGCCAATAATTGGATGAATTGGCTTAGGAATACGTCCTAACCATGTTAAGTAGGGTACTTTTCCTTCAAAACAAGCTTTTGCAAATCGGATTGCTTGGGTATATAGGAGTGAGACTATACTTGCTCCCAAGCCTAAACCTAGGTATAAAGGTAATTCTAAAGGACTGCGAACTTGATAAGCAGGTAGTGCGAAAGCTGGTTGCGAGCCTAAACCAATTTGAGCTATTAGTGCCGCTAATACCGCAGCCAACAGTACAACACTGACGGCTGACGTTGCAAACGATGTAGCACCTAGTACTACTTCTAATGCAAAAAATACCCCGGCAATGGGGGCGTTGAATCCTGCTGCAAGACCCGCTGCCGCTCCGGCGCCTAGTAGTAATCGTAAACGTTCTTGCGACACCTGTAGCACTTGCGATAGTAAAACACCAAAATTAGCCCCAACTTCGACACTCGGACCTTCAGGACCAAGGGAGGCGCCGCTGCCCAAAGAAACGGCGGCAGCAAACATTTTGGTTACAGGACGGAGTTTTTGCTTTAAACTACCAACTCGTGAAGCAGCAATTAATGAGTATAAATTCGGTCCAAAATCTTGAGTTCGCCAGCGCATTAAACCCACTATTGAACCACCTATAATCGGAACACAGCAAAGAGTCCATGCACCCCAGGCGCCCACTACCCCCATAAAATCTTCTAATAACAGGTGATGAATTACCTGAATCAAATAATGGAAAGTAACAATACCCATACCAGTGCCACCACCGATAAGTATTGCTAAAAGTAATATTAGTGTTTCCGGCGAAGGCTGAAAACGATTCAGCAAGTGTGTTAGCTTTTGTGCTGAAGGAGTAGACACAGGTTGGTCTGCCACCTTCTTTGTGAACGTGGGAGGCAGGAAAGTCATGGATAGTTGAAATTTAATCTAAATAAAAAAATTAAGATATATGTCTTACTTGATATTGTCATGCATCGAAGTCAATGCTTGCAAGCAGTATTTACTCAAAGCCTACGGAAAACCCGCATAAATATTTCACTTGTTTGACTCTTGAGGGGCAAATCGTAAAGAAGTTTTCTTACTGTGTAAGGCGCCTAACTGTTTTTCCCCAACAACCCATGAAAGTGAGCTAGCATTGTGAAGGTTATCTCCACTTCTTAAATACATAATGAATCATGATTGATGCATGACTTTGAGTAGTGGAATCAAACCAAAGGAACGAATAAAATTGGGTTTAACTTGGAAATCAAGATAACCAAGTTGTAATTAGCGAATAAGTGGACTTGACGGACAAAGTAGATGAATACACACACTTTTGACAATCATTACCTAACCTGCCCAATTTGCCAAAAGAATGCCACACCAAAACCTGTTAAATCTTGCGTAGGATTGTTTAGTTGTCCATATTGTCAAGAACGATTGGTTGTATCACAAAGCGGGCATTATGTCCGTGACCCCTTTATACTTAAGCAAATAATGCTTTCGTCAGCTTTACGCCGTCAAAGCAGTCCAGTAGCTAGGATACTCCGTGACTTTATGCTGCTTCGCCCAATCGTAGCTTTGGCTATCGGTGGGGCAATTGTGTTTGGTATGATTACTGCTACACAGCAAAATACAAACTACGATAATCAAAATCTACATAAAACTGAAAAAATTAATCAAAAATTTACTCAACCACAGTAGATGTAACGGATAGTTTGTAATACCATTGTAGACTATCCGCCCTGATGTGAACTCAATATATCCCGATATATCTCGATATATATTTTTTACCAGTATAAAATACGTAATACTAAATCCTACTAGTACTTTTAGTCAGTAGTACAAAGCCATTAATGCGGTCAACTTCTTGAACAGTGTTCAATTTGAGCAAACCTCGGTCAGCCTCTTTGAGTAAAAGGTATGGTTGTGGATTATGCTGCCAGTAATCCTCAAGTGTACTAATGTCAGCAGCTTTGATTGTACGGTTGCTATAGAAATCGAGTGACGGGCGATGACCAGTTGTGGAATAGGTATAAATTGTACTCGGAGCGTTCGCGCGCTCAATCATGGATGCAACAGGTTTAACGGGGTAGCTTTCGTTGAGTTCCCACACCCAATAGTTTGATTCAAAGAACAACAGCAGCGAAATGTAAGTTCCCCAAAGCAATACGTAAACAAATTGTACGTCACCTTTTTCTGCTTTGATGGCGCCTAATGCCATAGTAGCTGCGACTGCGGCAAATATTAGCTGTAAATCGGGTTGTACAGGTTTTGCGAAGCTAAAGTAGATGCTACCGGAAGCTGCGACAACACTTAAGATACCTAGACCCGCTATCCAAAAACGTGGATAGGATGATGATAATAATATTGGTTTAGTTTCAATATCGGCAACTAAGGCGCCAAGAGCAAGCGCTAAACTTGGATAAATTGGGAAGACGTACCAAGGGAGTTTGGTACTCATAATTGAAATGGAGATTAAATATAAGCAGCTCCATACGAGTATAAGTTTTGCCCAACTAAGGTTACGATTTTCCCAGGTGAGGCGAAAACTTGCGAATAAGAATAATAACCAAGGATGGGTATATTTAATAATTTCTAGAGGATAATACCAAATTGGTTGTGAATGTCCTTCAAAAGGTTTCCAAATTCTACTTAAAGATTGGTCTACCATTCCAACCGAAGTGAATGTGTTGCCGTAGTGGAGCCATTGAGCAGCGTACCACAATCCTACAGGCAAACAGCCAATGATTATTCCAGTCCACATGTACCAACTAGTTAATAGTCGGGGTGTATCCCATAATAAAAATGCAAATGCAATTGCTCCTAGTAAGACTCCTAGCATTCCTTTGGTGAGGCAAATAACACCCAACCCGATACCAACTCCAAGACAGTAGCGAAGATTACGACGCGCGCGCAGTGTGCATAGCATCATAATCATAAAGAAACATACGCTGGCGCCATCTAACATTGCCAACCGTCCATGTCGGAGTACGGGCAGCATTGTGAGGTAAATTAAAGCGCTGTAAATGGCAGCAGAACGCTTTGGGAATATTTCACGCCCAATATAGTACAGCAAAGGAACTGAAATAGCCGTTAAAATTGCTCCAGGTAAGCGTGCCGTCCACTCATGCACTCCCCATAACGAATAGCAAAAAGCAATAAGTATATGCATTAAAGGAGGCTTATTGTGGTATGCTTCACCTCCTAAAGTTGGATAAAGCCAGCGCAGTGAACCACTAGGCGCCGATGCTATTTCACGCGCGACTTGTGCTACTGTACCTTCATCCCAGTCTCGCAAAGGCAAGTTACCTAAATTAACGGTATAAATTATAATTGCCGCAATCAGCAATAAAATGACCCATATCAAGTCCTGCCGTTTTGAAACCGCGCGGTACTTTTTTTCTAGACGAACCCAAATGAAACTTCCTTCTTGCATAATGCACAGTATACGGTATTGGTTTTGGATGAGAGTTAAAGACGATTTAACAACCATGCTAGTTGCCAGCTTAACAGGGTGTTCCCAAACTTCAAGTTACCTCAACTTTTACGGATTGGTAAGAAGACGTTTTGACAATTTGCGAATTTTCTCTTAAATTCGTGTCACGTTTATGTACTGAATATTCGGAAAAACAGGAGCTACTCAATTTTATATGATTTAATCGTTATTTGGTAATACTTACTCTGATCGGTGGATTATTTACTATTAACTATTAGCTGCTTACACAAACTTGTTTACCACTTAGTGAGGTCGAAATGAATTTACCGTTTATTTTAGATGTATCAATAGGATTGATATTTATATATTTAATATTAAGTTTGTTAGCGTCAGAAATTCAGGAGTTACTTGCAACTATTTTTCAATGGCGTGCCGAGCATTTAAGAAAATCAATCGAAGTGTTTTTGACGGGTAATGCTCAAGATGCGGAACAAGCAAGAATTCTTGAGCTTGCCAATCAAATATATGCTAATCCTTTAATTAAAAGTATTAATCAACAAGCAAAAGGTGTTTTTGCTAATATACCACGTCGTTTAACTTGGAAGGTTGCAAGTGCTTACCGTTCAGTAGCAAGTAATAATTCTGACAAAAAACAAACCGTATTTGGGAACGAACAAATTGGTGATAGTAGACATAGTGGTCCTTCATATATTCCTTCAAACGTATTTGCAACTAGTTTAATTGAAACATTAGAAATTCCAACTATTGAGCAGTCACTATCAGGAACGCGGTTAGACAGCTTTAAAAATCAGCGTTTATCGGAAATTGAGAGCGTAATTTTTAAATTACAGGAACAACTTGGAGAAGGGGAAGAGAACGAAGAATTTTTTAATTTTTTGTATCAAAATTATTCAGAAATTCAAGCAGATTTTGAGCAGGTTATTTGGAATTTCCAGCAAAATAAATTTGATTTGAATAGTAGTATTGGTAGTATGATTGCTAGTTTTGACAGATTTATTGAATCATTAAAAGTGAATTCGCCACTTCAACAAGAAACGTTATCAAATTCATTGCAGCAATTACAGTTTTTAAAGACTAATTCGCTACCATCAGTTGAAGATACAATTTCGCGAACTGGTTTGAAACCAAATGTACGAGAAATAGCTCAAGCAATTCAACGGGGTACTGATATATATAGTGAATTAACTACAGCGCTACACGATAAAGATAATGAAATGTTGCAAAGAGTAGAGAAGATAATTGATCGATTACCTCCATCAATGGCTAGTAATATTAAAGACTTGGCACAGCGCGCGGAGCTTAATATAAATAATACTCAACAAGGTGTCAACGCACTACGTCAAGAAATTGAGCATAATTTTGATAATTCAATGGAACGCGCGTCGGGTG
>NZ_JBXXZH010000243.1:0-13925 GCF_059640475.1 Calothrix sp. CBUCES-K 9914 | reverse complement strand
GGAAACAAGTCAAAAAGTTATAAAAATGTATTACAAGATAAGTAAGTACTTTAGTAAACCAAGGATTTGCTAATTGACACGGGAGCGTATGTTTGATTCAAATCTCTGGGAATACGACGTAGTAAGAGATGAGACTGAATTGAGATTGTAACCAAAAAGACAGTTTATCATTGTAGCGAGTGGTAGTAAAGACTTGTACTTCCATTCTTACTGGAGTTGAAATTTTTGGTTACTCAGTATCAACATCATTGTATTTAAGTTTAGCGCACCTCAATAAAATACCCATGAACTTTTCTCCGTTGTTACGAGTTCAGGGAGAGCATATAAATCACATAAACACTGATAATGTGCTTGCTCCCACTCCTGAAGCAACTATTAACCGATTGATAAGGTTAGTTGCAACGGATACGAGTCTCGATAAGGAGTACAATCATGGTTGGGTCATTAAAGAGTTTGCGCTTGGTGATGAACTAATTAATTATTTAGCCGACAATACGGCAGATGTATTTTCGCTAGTTTGTCGGGGACGAGTACGGTTGTTAGGTTATGATGCTATAAGAGCGCGCTACGCTTCAGTGCAGTTGCTTGATGTTGGAGAAAGTTTTGGTGCAGATCGATTAATTTACCACCATTCAATACCGTATCGTGCTGTTGCTGCCAGTGCTGGTATAGTAGCTTCGCTTAGTGCTGCTGATTTAAACATTTGGTTACAACGCGGGGATAATTTTGAGTCATATCTTAAGCAGACTATCGAAACACGGCAAAAGTTGATTTTTTTGAAGACATGCACTCAGTTACGTTCTTCAACAAGTCAAATTCTGCAACATTTATCACCCTATTTTGAACTTCGCACAGTTAATGCTTCGGAGCTTTTACAGGAAGCTACGGAAGCTTCATTGGGACGCTATTGGTTAATGGACGGTTGCATCAAAGACGAAAACTCCTTTTATCAAGTTCCTCAAATTGGTGATAGCTGGGGATATCCTGATATGACATCACCTGCTACTTCAGCAGAAACTGAATTATTAATATGTCATCTACCAATTGAAAATTGGGAAATTGCAAAACCCTTCCTATCTATGAGGGAAAATACATCAGAGAGTACAAAGGAAGACAGTAGCAGTGTCCCGATGACTCAAGAGTATAAAGTTATTGAGAAAGTTCAAATTCCAGATAATATACTTGTTTCTCCTATTAGTGTTTCTTCTGGGGTTAAAACATATGATACTTATCAACCTGGTAGAAAGTACCCGTTTATTGCACAGCAAAGTTCATCAGATTGCGGCGCCGCATGTTTAGCGATGATATGCCGATACTGGGGTAAAAGAGTTAGTTTAAATACATTACGACGCTCATTACGCACAAATCGTATCGGCGCCACACTCGATGCGTTAACAGAGGCATCGCTGAGTTTAGGGTATGAAGCATTACCAGTTAGGGCAAATTTAAGTGCAATGAATGGGCGCCATCCGTGGATTGCTCATTGGCAAGGTAATCATTATATTGTTGTTTGGAATGTTGGTTCTAATTCTGTGGAAATTTCTGACCCTACGGTGGGAATGCGGACATTACCAACTGCCGAGTTTGAAGCCAACTGGACTGGATATGCTTTGATACTTGAGCCAACCGAACGCTTACAACTACTACTAGATGAGAAAATTTCATTACGTGGCTTATGTTCGTCTTTATTCCAGTATCAACACTTAATTTTACAAATAGTCATTGCATCAATCATAATGCAACTTTTTGGACTGATTACGCCAATAATAACCCAGGTCGTTATCGACAAGGTAATACCTGCGCGCATGTTCAATACACTCAACGTTTTCGCTCTGGGGTTTATGGTCTTTGGTATCTGGCGCCTTAGTATCAAAGCAGCACGTCAATACCTGTTGGACTATTTCTCCAATCATATGGATATGAGCTTGATGAGTGGTTTTATTCGTCATGTCCTCAAATTACCTTTGGAGTTTTTTGCGCTGCGACAGGTAGGAGACATCATGAGTCGGGCTGAAGAAAACCACAAGATTCAAACATTTTTAACTCGTCGCGCGTTCAGTGTCATTTTAGACGCGCTGTGTGCATTTTTGTGCCTGGGGTTGCTAGCTTACTACAACTTGCAACTAACTTTGCTCGTTTTAGTACTAACTATACCTGCTGCTTTGTGTACTATGAATGCAACTTCATTACAAAATCTATCGCGCGAAGTAGCTCGTGATACAGCAGCACAAAACAATACGATGAGTGAAATGATAACCGCTATCACAACAATCAAAAGTTTCTCTGCTGAAAGATGGATGCGTTGGCAATGGGAAGAACGGTTTGCAAGCTCTCACAAAACACGATTACGCTTTCAAAGACATAGCAATAACTTACAGTTCACTAATAAACTTATAAAGCACCTTAGTAGTACTTTAGTATTGTGGTGTGCAGCAAGTTTGATGATGCAAGAGCAACTGTCATTAGGTGAGTTTGTGGCTTTTAATATGCTTGTTGGCAGCATTACAAATCCGATTTTGGCGTTAGTTGAGCTAAAAAACGATTTTCAGAAAGTAGCTGTTTCAATTGAACGACTCAATGATGTTTGGCTTTCCTCCCATGAAGTAACTCATTCCACAATGGTGATGCCAGAGATTAAGGGTGAAGTTTGTTTTGAGAGTGTTAGCTTTGCTTATCAAGAGGAACGTAACGCGCTGCAAAACATCTCGTTCACTATCAAACCGGGGCAGATAGTTGGTATTGTTGGTGCAAGTGGTGCGGGTAAAAGTACGTTAGTCAATTTGCTAGTCGGATTATATAAACCTTCCGAAGGCAGAATTTTGATTGATGGACATGATACTGCAATGGTTATACCTGAGACGCTGCAAACGCAGTTAGGAATTGTGCCTTCTGAGATTTGTGTATTTTCAGGCACGATTTTTGAAAATATTACTCTATTTAATCCAGAGTATACATTTGAGGATGTTAGGAGTGCTGCTATTTATGCAGGCGCCCACGATTTTATTGAGTCATTACCGCAAGGCTATAACCAAATCATCAGCGATAAGAGTAAAACGCTGTCAAATCAAGAGCGCTACTTGCTTGCCATCGCTCGCGCTCTTGTTCGCAAGCCAAGAATTTTGATTCTGGATGAACCGACTGGTGTGCTTGATGCTCAAACAGAAGAACGAGTCAAGGAGCTAAGTCGCGGCGCCGTAGCTTGTACCACATTTGTCGTAACTCACTCTCTTAATAACCTTTGCTGTACTGACCGTATACTCGTGTTGGATAAAGGTATCATTATTGCACAAGGCAGACATCACGAATTAATAGCAAATAATAGACTGTATTCACGCTTAGTTCAGCATTAGGCAATCGTTTTATCTGTTACGAGTAGTTAATTAATTGCAAATGATTATCGAATACGAATTTGAGCATTATTTATAGCGCTTATAAACCCAAGATTTGCTGTCTTTCATCACTCTGGGTGTTGTGTAAATGTGGTATTTATGATGTCAAAATCAATATATTGAGTACTTTTGCCTCGTGGCTTATTGCTACGTGTCAGAAACAGTACGAATTCTACCCTGCGACATCTTAATACTGCACTCGATAATCACCAAGCAAAAAACCCGCTTTAATACAAAAATTACAATAAGTTTACTTGAAATTTGCATTCATGTGTTATTGCTATAAAGCATGTCCAGTAAGGATTTTAGCTCAAAATATTGAGGCTATTCACAAACTGTAAAAAATATTGTCAATTAGCTTAGGTAGCATACACATTTTGAATCAGTACTACCCACAAATTATTTCTTCATCAATGGTTTATAAACCTCAGTTAGTGCTACAATTTTCTGGGGGCAATTCGCTAGAACAAAAAAATAAAATCTAGTATTAGTGAGGGGTCTGACCCCTCGGAAGTTAATAGCAAGGGGACAAAATGTAAAGTTGCACATCACTTAAGTAGGTTATGAAAATGATTGAGTAAATTTGACTAATAAGATGCCAAATTGGCAGATGGCATTCACAGACAAAAATAGTATAAGTACGAATGTTGCTATTTAAAACAAAAGCTAAAGATTTTCCAGTTTCGAGCGAAAAGTATATGTATAAATACTTAACTAAGTCTATCAAAAGTAGTAAAAACTACTATTTATGAGGGAGTTATGAAACTTGATAAGGGAGTTGGCATTGATTTTAAGAGGATAAAACTGCATCTACCAACAGCCGAGAACCGGGTGTCGATGATAAACAGTTAGATTTCTACTCAAGGGTCTTTATGATGGAAAGAATCATCAGTAATAGTGCAGATCATTCCTCAAACAAAGCTAGAGATTTAGATGGCGCCTATACAGAGGATGCTTCAGACTCTTTGCAAACGATATTGAAAAAGCAACCCTCCATGGTTCCTTATTCAATGTTGTTAAGCAGTATTGCTTTTCTTGCAATGACTTGGAGTTGGGCAATAAACGCAAAAGTTGAAGAGGTTAGTGAGCTTCATTATTCGACGGTGCCTGCAAAGCACTTATCAAAAGAATCAGAGCTACAAGCTACTGATGTCGTCAAAATACCAGTACAGCAAAATCAATTAACATTCTTTGTTGGACAGACGCTCGAACAAGCGTTAGAACCAACAAATTATCAACACGAATTTAAAATTATACCAAAAAAGTATAATCATACTGAGATGCGATATCAAACCAACGACAGTAAAAAAGTTAGTAAAAAAGTCCAAATTGTCCACATTTACCGAGTTGCTGATATGTTCTTTGAAAAATAGCGAATGGTTAAGGAGGTAGGGTGCGTGATGCTATAACAATCGTAAAATAAAACGTCGGAACTAGTAGCATCACGCACCAGACAAGTTATGAGTATGTTTGTTAGAGTCGTTTACTTCAATTTAGTTAGTGAGAACTATGAATCAAGATAATCCTGGTATGAGCAGCAATTTCAATAAACCAGTTCGTCCTGAACAGTTTGACCAAGTAGTTGAGGCTATTTTAGCTGGAAAATATTCTTGGGCTTGTGTGTTAATGCTGCGCTTTGCTGGGTATAACCCTCTGCATTATATTCCTTATCGTACTTACAACCGACTGCTCAAAGATAATTCTCCTGAAAAGCCAAATAATCAACATGACAGCAACAACAGTGTGACGGCGCCATCAGAAAAGCAAAAGCACAATAATCTTCCATCGAGTTGCTTGAGTAAGATAAAAGACTTGGCTTACTTGGAAGTAGTTGGTAAGCAAAAAAGAGAAATTAGAGGTGGTAATCTCGATGAATGGTTATCAGCGCAAATAACCGATAATTTATCTAACCAATCTAATAAATCTGATTTCCAACCGGATAAGCAAAGTGCCTGCTTTGAATTATGTGAGTTTTCTTAGAGAATTCTCTTTTGCTGGCAGAAGTGAAACACATTCCCGCGCGTTTGTAGAGACGTGTAAACTGGAGGTTTTCCCGAAGGGATTAATCACGTTTCTACAATAATTTAAATATCAGAAAATCAATTTATTGTTTCTTTGTAATTAATCTGCCAAAATGGCAAACAATTTGTAATTTAATTTTATACACTGTATATATAGCAGAAACGAGTTATAACGAGTTATATAGGGTGAAAAGTTACTAAAGGTAAGTTATAAATAAGGAGATGATGAACGGCAAATAAAATTATGAACGCAGATTTTATAACCCTGGTTATTAGCACAGGTTTATGAACATAGATATTACTATTATGCTTGGTGGCTATTCCTGATAAAGGAATAAGTAATAATAATTCTGTGTTTGACGATTCCAAACTAACATTTCTCCATCTGTTTTCACATCTAAATAATTTCAATTCTCCCAGTTGAAATTATTTTATTCATCCAAAAAACTGGAAGTTACAGGCGTGTAGCTTCCAGTTTTTTTGAGATTATAACCTTGATTGTAGCAAGATGTTTGAGGTTGATGGAACGAATAAAATGTTATGCTAAAAGCAGCATAGATACAAATAATACAATGAGCGAGAGTTTTAAGGCTGTCATTGAAGCAGAAGAGATAGTAGAATTTCTCAAGCAGGAAATGAGCTTGAAAGAAACGCGGCAAAATATTTTGTATCAAAGAGTCATAGCACGAATTGCTTTAGAAAAGGATATTAGCGTCAGTAGTGAGGAGATAGAAAAAGAAGCTACGGAGCAGCGGAGAGAACTGGGGTTGGAAAAAGCTGCGGATACGGTAGCTTGGTTGGCGAACAATATGCTTACTCCTCATGACTGGGAAGCTGGTATTCGGAACCGACTATTAGCGCAAAAGCTTGCTGAAAAGATGTTTGGCAAGGAAGTCGAAAAGTTTTTTATTCAAAACCGCGCGGAGTTTGAGCAGGTTATTTTATATCGCATGGTAGTTACGGATGAGAAGCTTGCTCAAGAACTTTATTATCAAATTGAGGAAAGAGAGATTAGCTTTTATACAGCAGCACATAGTTATGATATTGACTCAAGTCGCAGACAAAAGTGTGGCTATGAAGGTAAAGTTTACCGTTGGCAAGTTGAAACTGGCATTGCACCTGTAGTTTTTAGCACCTCTCCTCACCAAGTAATTGGCCCCCTTAAACTTGAAAAAGGCTATCATTTACTTTGGGTTGAGGAAGTTATACCAGCAGAGTTGACTTCTCTAAGGTATCAAGAGTTACTTAATCATATGTTTAAGCAATGGTTGAATACACAACTGAATCAAATTCTCGAATCTTTGTAGGTGTAT
Source organism: Calothrix sp. CBUCES-K 9914 (assembly GCF_059640475.1). Lineage (NCBI taxonomy): Bacteria > Bacillati > Cyanobacteriota > Cyanophyceae > Nostocales > Calotrichaceae > Calothrix > Calothrix sp. CBUCES-K 9914. The sequence goes on along the minus strand of NZ_JBXXZH010000243.1, from coordinate 7,202 downwards.
CATTTACTGTACTAGAAAATATCAGATATAGGAGGCGCCTCTTGCGTTATGGATTTGTATAATTTTAAGTCGCCTGTTCTGACTCCATCACCATTACAACCGGGAGATTTACTGTGTGTTGTTGCTCCTAGCGGTACTTTACGTTCTATGGAACCGTTTCACCAAGGTGTGGAGATATGGCGAAATCGTGGTTATCGTGTTGAATTAATAAGTGATATCAATGACCGATGGGGATACCTTGCTGGGTTAGATAGTACTCGGCGCCATCATCTCAAGACAGCGTGGTTAAACCCAGAGTGTAAAGGCATACTATGTGCTAGGGGTGGTTTTGGTAGTACCCGTGTTTTAGAAAATTGGACTTGGATGCTTAGTAATGCTTCAACCCAGCCGAAATGGTTAATCGGTTTTTCTGACATTACTGCATTACTATGGAGTTTATATAAAGTAGGTATTTCTGGAGTTCATGCTCCTGTATTAACAACACTTTATTCGGAACCCGAATGGTCGAAACAGCGGTTGTTTGATTGGGTTGAAGGTCGTAATATTGAACCGATACAAGGAATTGGTTGGGGTTCTGGTGTTGTAAATGGTATATTATTACCAGCAAATCTAACAGTTGCAACGCACCTGATTGGTACTCCTTATCAACCAGAATTTGAGAATGTGATATTAGCAATAGAAGATGTTGGTGAGGCGCCGTACCGCATCGACCGAATGCTGACACAATGGCGAATGAGTGGCGCCTTAGCAAAAGTACGGGGTATTGCAGTTGGAAGATTTAGTCAATGTACACCACCTGTCAATATACCCAGTTTCCAAGCTGAAGAAGTATTAAAAGAACGTTTGGGAGATTTGGGTATCCCCATTGTTTCTGACCTTCCGTTTGGACATGACGGTTGTAACGCTGCATTACCTGTTGGCGCCAGTGCAACGTTGGATGGGGATAATGGGGTTTTAATAATTAATTCGTAAGATTATTGGTAGTAAGGTGCGTGACGCTACTAGATTATTGCTTCGTTTTTAGGTTGTTGGTAGCGTCACACACCCTACCGTAATTTTCTCCAGGGTGTGATTTCTAAGGAACCGTTACGTTTGAAGACGACGCGAAAATGCGCTAGCGGTTCAGAGTCTTTGGGAGGGGCAATGTTGGAACCGTGAAGTTCTTGGAATATCAAGGGTAAAGGTGTTTCCCGAAAATGGTCGTATGCATCTTGGTTTATGGGTTCGTAGTCTGCAACAACACCATTCTTGTTTACAGCAACGCGATACTTTAAATCTTGCTTTGCAGTAGTTTTACCTTCCCAATTTTCGCGTAATGTCCTTGTTAGTTGTCGTTGTAACCTTCTTAGTTGTCTAGGATTGGTAATTTTATCTCCTACAACATCGGGAGTCGTGCGAAACCCTCTCCACGGACTAATTTCTAGTACTCCTGATTTACGAAATACAACACGGAAACTTCCAAAGGGTTGGTTTTTGGTGGAAGCGGAGTCCAAAGGGTCGGAAACTAATTTAGGTAGGGGAGTTTTGGCAATTTGAGCGCGCGCGGTTTGAGTTATTGGTTCGTAGCCAATTATTTCTCCATTGGCGCCTATTGCTACTTTGTATACCAAATCTGAACCCAGTGTTTTTCGTTCTGCCCAGGATGCATTAACTTGATTGAAAAGCTGTCTTTTTAAAGATTGTAATTGTGAATCATCAATTATTTCTCTGCCCTGCGATATTTTACTATTTGCTGCCTTTTCTGTAACATTTTGCACCGCTGTGTTTGGAAATTTACGTATATTAACTAAAAGTGTTGTGTGTGCTATATCAACTTTTGGTGGTAACGGGTATGTATTGAACATTAACATATATCTAATTCCATATATAAATCAATTTTCAGTATTGATTGTCATTTAAACAATTCGGTTATTCAGAATTTTTTTATCTATATAAAGTTCCAACGTATCTATTTAATACTTTAACCTTAGTCGGCAATTTCTTGGAGTGCTTTTGTTACAGTTAGATTTTTAGTATATCTTTAGAATATTGTGATTAAATAGAGAGCTTTTTGTGCTTTTGTTCAAAAATACTATATGCGGCGGAATTTAAAACACGATTTAATTCCAGTAATAACCACACTGAAATTTTAATATTTGTATCATTAAATACAAATTACTGGAATTGGAACAGTAATTGGTTTGTTATCTTTGACCTTAGCATTGAGCGAGTAAGGAATAAGATTTGCAACGGATGTAACGGATGTAACGGATGTAACGGATGAATTAAATAAATTATCCGTTACATGTGTTGCATCCGTTGCTTAGTGTAACCAATTCAGCACAAAGGCATATTCAAAGGCTAATTCTTTTAAACTTTCGTAGCGTCCAGAGGCGCCACCATGTCCGGCGCCCATATTTGTTTTGAGCAGGAGAATATTATTGTCGGTTTTGAGTTCTCGGAGTTTTGCCGTCCATTTTGCGGGTTCCCAATATTTGACGCGCGGGTCGTTCAAACCTGCTGTGATGAGTAAGTGGGGATAGTTTTTTGCTTCTACGTTGTCGTAGGGTGAGTAAGATTTCATGTAGTCGTAGTAAACTTTATCGTTGGGGTTGCCCCATTCATCCCATTCAATAGCGGATAAAGGTAACGATGTGTCGGCTATTGTTGTTAGTACATCTACAAATGGTACATCAGCAACAACTACTTTAAATAAGTCGGGACGCATGTTGATGACGGCGCCCATTAGTAAACCTCCTGCGCTACCACCGGATATCGCTAGGTGTTGTGGAGATGTCCATTTCTGGGCAATTAAATGTTCGGCACATGTTATAAAGTCGGTAAAGGTGTTCTTCTTATTTAAGAATTTGCCACTTTCGTACCATTTACGTCCAAATTCTCCACCACCACGAATATGAGCAATGGCAAAAACAAATCCACGTTCTAGTAAGGGCAAGCGGTTTGATGAAAATGTGACTGGATATGGATAGCCGTAGGAACCATAACCTGTTAGAAATAATGGATTTTCCCCATTTTTGAGTGTACCTTTCTTAACTGTATCTTTTTTATAGACGATAGATATGGGGATTTTTGTGCCGTCAGATGCGGTTGCTGTGAGCATTTCGCTTTCGTACTGGGTTTTATCGTATCCTCCTAGTACTTCCGTTTCTTTTCTTAATTCCCGTGCGTTTGTCTCCATGTCATAGTCAAATACGGATGGAGGTGTGATTAATGAGGTGTAAGTAAATCGTAAGGTGTTGGTATTAAATTCTGGGTTTATACCTTCAAAGAATCCGTATGTTGGTTCGGGAAAAGTGATATTGTGTGATTTATTTGTTTCCAAGTTTTGGACGGTGGCACAAGGTAAGCCATTTACGCGCTCATAAATTACTAAGTGTTTGGCGAACAAGCTTACCCCTGACAACATGACATCTTCACGGTGTGGTATTACAGTTTCCCAGTTTTGCTTGGACGGTGAAGCAACTGGAGTTTTCATTAATTTAAAGTTGATTGCGTTTTCGTTAGTAACGATGTAAAAGTAATCACTATGATGTTCGATATCGTATTCTACACCTTGAACGCGCGGGTTTACTATTTGAAACTTGCCTTCTAAGGGGTTGTTGGCATCAAGAAAATGAGCTTCGGAGGTAACTTGACTACCCAAACTCATCACAATATAAGCATTGCTACGAGTCTTACCTACAGATAAAAAGTAAGAGTCATCAGGTTCATGGTAAATTAATGTATCTTCTTTCTGTGGTTTTCCTAATTGATGACGGAACAGCTTAAAAGGACGATTTGCTTCATCAACTTGTGTATAAAAAACTGTTTGATTATCGTTTGCCCAGGCAAATGAATAGTATGTTTCGGATATAGTCTCTCGATATAACTTGGATGTTTTTAAATCTAAAAAATAAATTGTGTATCTTTCCGAACCATTGTTATCAACAGAATAAGCAAGTATTTCATGATTGGGACTAATTTGAAAAACTCCCAAGCTAAAATACTCTTGTTCAGAGGCAAGTTCGTTTTCATTGAGTAGAATTTCTTCCGGTGCCTCTAAGTTGCCTTGTTTGCGACAATGAATAGCGTAGGCTTTACCTTCTTCGGTACGGGAGTAATAATAATAATCATCTTTGCGAACTGGTACAGATAAATCAGTTTCTTTGATACGAGAAAGAATTTCGTTGTATAACTGCTGCTGTAAATCAGTAGTTGACTTCATTGCCTCTTCGGTGTGAGCATTTTCAGCTTCGAGGTAAGCAGTTACTTGAGGGTTATCGATATCACGCATCCAAAAATAGTTGTCGGTGCGAGAGTCGCCGTGTAATTCTAAAACATGGGGCTGTTTTTGAGCTATGAGTGGAGTGGATTGTAAACGAGAATGATTATCTTGATTCATGTTTATGATGGGGAGAAGGGGTTTCCAATTTAATAGCGCGCGCTTTGAGACGACAAAAACCAATTGCGGGAATAACTCCTATAATTAGTGCTGTAAGTCCTTGTTCGCATAAATACAATACTAGATCGCGGTAAACGGATGGAATCGAATCTTGTACAAGAGACAGTAACCAGACTAAAAAACTAATTAGCGCAAATGCAAGAGAGTTGATAAAGTTCCACCACCAAGAGCCTTTAGTGTAGCGTCGCAGCACTACCCACTGGCAAAAACTTATCCAGATAGCAGATAAGATAAAGGCAGCAGTAGAGGCTATCGTTAGAATGATTATCTCTTCGGATGTTAAATCACGTCCGAGTGAAACTGCAAATGTTTCAATGTACTCTCGCCAAACGTTAGAAACTTTAATAGAAGCCAACCAACCGAAGCTTGTTGCTAGTAACCACCACCAAGCAGAAATGTAACGACGCACTACAATTGCTTGGTCGGCGCCAAAAATGAGGGCAAAGACAGTTAAACTGACATAAGTTCCCCAGGTGTACCAAAGTGTTTGAATTTCGGGAGTAGCTTTAATTATAAATTGTTCGTTGATAGCTTTTTCAATAGCAATGCTGGCAATACCACCGACAACCCACCCGACTATAGTCATGAGTACATACGTCCAGAAAAATTTTCGGTGCCTCTCGCGTGGTATTAATAATGAGTGTTGGGAGTGAGTGTTAGGTGGGGTTACATCAGGCTGTGGTGGGTTATTGGGGTCAATTTGCATAAAAATTTAAGTAAGCGTTTAGTGTAATCGCTGACAAATTTAACCATAAAATCTTGACAAAGCAAATTTTTGATTTTTATTGAGCGGGAATTACTACAATTACAGTTGATGCTAGATAATGTATTAGCTTTTAGTCGATCCAATCATTCTCTAGTAAAAGAAATTAAGAAAAGTAACCTATGCGAACTCATTATTGCGGCGAACTCCGTTCTGAACATATTGGAAAAACTGTCACCCTGTATGGATGGATAGATAGGCGCCGCGACCACGGAGGAGTAATATTTTTAGATTTACGCGACCGCGATGGCATCGTGCAGATAGTCAGCGACCCACAGCGCACCCCAAATTCATATGATGCCGCGAATGCTCTCCGTAGTGAGTACGTAGTAGAAATAGTCGGTAGAGTCACCCAACGTCCAGATGAGTCATTAAACGAGCGTATTCCGACAGGAGAAGTGGAGATTTACGCCGATAAAATAACGCTTCTTAACGCTGTTCGCAAGCAGTTACCGTTCCAAGTATCGACTGCGGATACAGACCCAGTGCGGGAAGAAGTGCGGTTGAGGTATAGATATTTAGACTTGCGACGCGAGAGAATGGCGAAAAACATCCAAATGCGCCATCAAGTTGTTAAAGCAATGCGTCGCTATCTAGAAGACTTTGAAGGGTTTATTGAGGTGGAAACCCCAATTTTAACTCGTTCGACTCCTGAAGGCGCCCGTGATTATATATTACCAAGTCGTGTTAACGCTGGAGAATGGTTTGCGCTGCCACAGTCACCACAATTGTTCAAACAAATTTTGATGGTGTCGGGATGTGATAGATATTATCAAATTGCCCGATGTTTCCGTGACGAGGACTTACGCGCGGACAGGCAACCTGAGTTTACACAATTAGACATGGAAATGAGTTTCATGTCGCAACCAGAAATTATGAAGCTCAACGAAAAGCTTGTTGGTCACATCTTCAAAACCGTAAAAGGTATTGAATTACAACATCCCTTTCCTCAAATAACATATGCCGAGGCAATGGACAAGTATGGCAGTGATAAACCCGATACTCGGTATGACTTAGAACTTGTTAATGTTTCAGATATTCTTAAAGACAGTGGTTTTAAAGTCTTTAACGAAGCTATCAAAAACGGCGGGATAGTTAAAATATTGCCCATACCTAACGGGAATGATGCAATTTCTAACGTCCGTATCAAACCAGGTGGAGATATATTTAGAGAAGCAAGTGAAGCTGGCGCCAAGGGTTTAGCGTATATTCGTGTACGCGACAACGGAGAGATTGATACTATTGGCGCCATTAAAGATAATTTGACAGAGGAGCAGAAAAAAGAACTTCTGACTCGTACAGGCGCCAAACCAGGTCACTTATTACTCTTCGGTGCAGGTGATGCTCCGACTGTAAATAAAACGTTAGACAGGTTGCGTCAATTTGCCGCCAGAGAATTTAATTTAATCGACCCAGAGAAAATTAATTTGTTATGGGTTGTTGATTTTCCAATGTTTGAGTGGAATGCCGACGAGAAACGACTCGAAGCATTACACCACCCATTCACGGCGCCGCACCCTGATGATATTAATGACTTGAAGACCGCGCGCGCGCAGGCTTATGACTTGGTGTTAAATGGGTTTGAAGTTGGTGGTGGTAGCCTTCGTATATACCAACGCGACATTCAAGAGCAAGTATTTGAAGCCATAGGACTTTCACCCGAAGAAGCACAGGGTAAATTTGGTTTCTTATTAGAAGCATTTGAATATGGCACACCTCCTCATGGTGGTATCGCCTTTGGTTTAGACCGAATGGTAATGTTACTTGCTGGCGAAGAATCAATACGTGATGTTATTGCTTTTCCAAAGACGCAGCAAGCACGGTGTGTGTTGACAGAGGCACCGAGCAGTGTAGATGATAAGCAGCTTAAGGAGTTACATGTAGCATCCACCTATAAACCCAAACAGTAAAATCCCCCCAACCCCCTTAATAAGGGGGCTAAGAATTAACTCTTTCTTGTGAAGCGGGCATCCCTGCCCATCTCTGATATAGATAATC
>NZ_JBXXZH010000242.1:0-13965 GCF_059640475.1 Calothrix sp. CBUCES-K 9914 | reverse complement strand
CTTTGTGTCTTCGTGGTTTATCTCTTTATGGAACCACAAAGGCACAAAGAACACAAAGAAAGATAAGAAAAAGAGACTTGTGTGTACACGGTAGCTCCCCAACAGGGGATAATAGGGGAGCAATTTCAAGTTCATATGAAAACCGATGCAGTATCTAAACCCAACCTACTCTTAATTACCGCTTGTGGAGGAACTGCGACTTGGCGCCACATCTGTTTGTGATTCAGTAGAGGAAGCAGGTTTGTTAGTATCTGATTGAGAAGCTGGTTTATTAGTGTTGGGGAAGGAACTTTCAGTAGTAGTACTGCTGCTATCAGTTGTCGAACTATTACTTGTACTATTGGAGCTTGGTTTCGGTGCCGTATTTTGTGTTGAGGTAGGTTTGGTCGTATTTTGCTGAGGTGGAACAGTTATATTAATGTTGGGTGCAGTAGTTGTTTGTGGTGCTGCCTGTTGAGGAACAACAACTGGAACTGGAACTTCCTTAATGACAGGAACTTCTTTGGTGACTGGAACTGGAACTTCTTTAGTTCGCTCAATAATTTTGGTTTGACTTTGTTGAGTTACTGTTGGAATTGGAGTAGGAGTAGTTGCAGGAGCTACAGGCGCCGTAGTAGAAGATGGTGTAACCGTTTCTGAAGCAGTATTATTTTGGTTGAAATACCAGAAGGCGCCACCAATTAATCCTACCAACGCAAGTAAAAACCCTAATATTAATCCACGAGAAGTACTATCTTCATCTTGTCGTACAAGTCTTTCTTCTTGATAGCCACGTTCTACAGCTTGCCCGTGAACATACCCACTTTGGTAGTTGGAAGGCGTACTGTTATCAACTGTTTCACTCGTTCGCTTGATATGAGTGTTTCCGTTACTATCTGTGTAACTTTCCTGTTGCTCGCGGTAGCTTTTGTTATCGTTTGGGTTATTCATAAATTTTGGTATTATTGGCTAAGATTATTGATGCAAAGTAGATGTGTGCTGCAATTAGATATCAACTACGCAGCTAATTAACGTGTTTATTGAAACTCGTGTCATTGTTTTTTCAGAATAACCCCTACGTTCCTCTGAACGTTTCTATCTAAAGAAATGACATAATCATCTACCATTAGGCTGATTGAGGCGCCTTGTATAAGAAAATTGTAAAAATTAGATATATTTTCTATAAATCAGTGGCAAATTTAGATTTTGTATAGTATAGACGTTACATCTAACGCCTCTATATGCAGTGGTATGTTTATTGAAATACAATAGAGTTTACAAACAGTCGTGATTCGGTAAAAGCTGTATGACTGTCATCACAAAGAAGCGATTTACAATCGACGAGTATCACAAGCTAATTGAACTTGGCTTTTTAAAGGAGCAAGACCGTATTGAATTAATTCGAGGGGAACTAATTGAAATGACAGCGAAGGGGACACCTCACACGTTTGCCACTACAAGACTTTGTAGACAACTCGACCGTTTACTTGGTGACAAAGTAGTAGTGCGGTGTCAAGAGCCAATAATTTTACCTTCAGATAGCGAACCAGAACCAGATGTAGTTATCGCCAACGGGAATGAGACTGATTATCTTGCTAACCATCCTTTTCCCGAAGATATTTTACTTATCGTTGAGGTTTCCGACTCTACTTTAAATTACGATCAAACAACAAAGCTATCGCTGTATGCAGAAGATGGTATTGCTAATTATTGGATTGTGAATTTAAACGCGCGTCAGTTAGAGTGTTATAGTTTGCCATACCAAGATGCTCAAGGTAAGTATAATTATCTCAATAAACAAATTTATTTACCAAATCAATCAGTTATAATTCCTCAATTTCAAGATGCTGCATTAGATTTAAACAAAATTTTCCCTTAATAACCTAATTGGGAAGACCGTAAGAAAAGTAGACTGGCAAAAACTGGATGATGTCCGAAAAATCTATCGTGATGCCGAAGCTGTCGGAAATTTTACTGTATTTAATATTAGAGGAAATAATTATCGTTTAATAGTTGGTATTGACTATGAAACCCAGATGATTTACTACAAGTATTTTTTAACACACGCAGAGTATAACAAGGATAGGTGGAAGAATGACCCTTACTTTTGATCAAAGTGTTTATCACAGTTTATTAACAGAAGTTACTCCTGTTGCTATAGAAACAGACGTAGAGTACCAACGCTTACTCAAAATAGCAGAACAGCTTACATTTAAAAAGAATCGTACAAAAGAAGAATTAGCTTTACATAAGTTGCTTGTAGTCTTAATCGAAGCTTATGAAACAGATAATTGTCCTATGAAAGAATCTACGCCACATCAAGTTCTTCTACATATTATGGAAGCTAGTGGAACTTCTCAAACTGATTTAGTCGGTCTTATTGGTTCAAGTGAGGTTGTGTCTCAGGTTGTGAATGGCGAACGTGCGATTGATGAATCACAAGCTAAAGCGTTAGGTAAGCATTTTAAGGTGGCGCCTAGTTTGTTTATTTAATAAGAGGGCAGGCAGGGATGCCTGCTCCACAAGAGATTAGATAATGTTTACAGAATTTAGCTGTGTTGATTTCAAAGTTGCCAACAAATCACTACCAGCGCTAATTAAAGTGTCATTGCCGCTAATAGAAACTGATAGCAATGAATTCGCAGCTAAAGTGCTACCGCGACTAATTGAGTCATCAGCAGTATAGCCATATATATTTACAGAACCTACGCCTGCATCGAGAATAAAGCGGGTACTACCACTGCCCACATAAGCAGTATCATTCCCAATGCCAGTAGATATTGTATTGTTGCCTTCACCTGCATAAATTACGTCGTCTCCTGCGCCTGTTTTAATAATATCATTTCCGGCGCCTGCATAAATCAAATTATTACCGTTGCCAGTAATTATTTGATTATTACCTTCACCTGCGTAGATGGTTTTGTTCCCGTTTCCAAGTGTAATAACATCATTACCTGCACCCGTATATATCAAGTCAATTCCGTTACCTGTAGTAATACGATTATTACCTTCACCTGCGTAAATAGTGTTATTACCGTTTCCAAATGCAAAAACATCATTACCACTACCAGCATAAGCTAAATTATTACCGTTTGCTGCAATATAAAGATTATCTCCTTCACCACCATAGAAGGTATTATTACCATCTCCTGCATAAAAACGGTCGTTACCAGCACCTGCATAAAATACATCGTTTCCGGCGCCACCATATAAGATATTATTGCCTTCACCAGCATATATGATATTATTACCAGCACCTGCATTAATTACATCATTTCCACTGTTACCAAATAAAGTATCATCAGCACCAGTTCCAGTTTGGGTAAAGTTTAAAGTAGCAACAGGAAGGTTATCGAGTAGCTGGATAAGACCAAGTTTTTCTGGTGTGTTTGTGCCAGCAACATTAAAATCATTATCGTTGATTAATGCTAGAGTATTTGGCGCTACTAATGCCAAACCTTCTAACTTATCAACTCCTGTATAACCAACACTAGCAGCATTCACAATTAGATTTTTGCTAACGGGGTTGATGTTTGCTGCTGCTAACTCACTGCGTGAAAGCTGTTCGATGGTTTTACCTGCTGGTGTTAACCCATTTATATTGGTGGCACCTGCTAAGTCAATTTGGTAAATTAGTTTCTTAGCGTTGACATCACTATTATCATCGCGTTCAACAACGGCAAATTTACCGTTACCCAAAGAAACCGCATCGCCAATTTTATCTGCTGTGGTGACATCATCTAATAAATATAGATATTCTCCTGTCACCTTTTTGCTAATGATATCAAATTCGAGAATTCTCAGGTTATTTGAACTGCGAGAAACTGTATCACCACCATCGTCAGGGTTATCGATAGCACTTTGAATAAATGCATAAAGCTTGTTACCTTCCAAAGCAACGGCTTCAAATCCTCTGTTATTACGTCTTTGTGCGTAGACAGCAGGTAAACTTGGTGTTCCGTAGAATGTGCCGCCATTTTTACTCGCATCTGTCGCAGTACCCGCAGGAATAAAACGGTCAATCAATCTACCGTTTCTATCAAAGTTATATATTGCTGGACGGTATTCATCGACCATCCAATAATCACCGTTTTCTGCTACAACTATACCCTCTAAGTCGGCGCCTAATGGGTCATTCTTTAAGGTATTACCATTTAAATCAATACCAACTTCATCAGTATATGCTGTTCCTCTGGCGCCTGCTTGGATATTTGGAAGTCCAGTTAGTGGTGTAACACCGTCTTGACGTAGCAGTTGGGTGCGGTTGGTAATAGAAATTTCACCAGTGTTTTGGTTGAGTTCAAAACTAACTAATTCTGGAGTGAAGTCTGGCAAAAAGAACGGTCTAAGGTTGCCTTGGTTTTCTCCATTAGGTCCTCTATCAGTATTGGTGATAAATTTTAGATTCCCGTTTGCAGCAACTCCTTGGAAAGATAACCCAGAAAAACCACCTAAAAAGATATCTCTACCTGTAATAGTTGTCCCCAACTTAGGTAAGTTCTTAAAGTCGTAGGTATTTAGTTTAGGTTGTGGTGTAATGGTAAATCTTGCAACTGCTGGGTCATGGTCGCTTTGCTGGTCGGCAAATTCTGAGTTGATATGGACAATATCATAACCATTCAGCTTGTTAAACAAACCGTTACTTACCAAGATATGGTCGAGAACTTGCGCGTTTCCTTGGAAATTATAGGTGTAACGTTCGTTTGCTGGTAAAGTGTCAATCAAGTTCTTTAACACAGGGTTGCCAACTCCACCTGGTGTTCCCTTTAATATATTCAGAGGTTCGGAAAATTCAAAGTCGTTTAAATCTCCCAAAACGATAATATTCGCGTTGGCATTTACTGATAAAATGCTATCTACGAAGTTATTGACTATTTGCGCTTGCTGGCGCCGTTGTGCTTCGGTAGTTAATACTGGAGGTTGGTTGGGTCCATATAAAGGTTGGTCTCCACCTTTCGAGTTAAAGTGGTTGCCAATGACAAATACACTTTGTCCTTGGAAGATGAACTCACCGACTAATGGTTTGCGACTACTAGCAAATGCATCTCCATCTGATAAGTCTGTATCTACAATACGACCTGGACTTATAGATAGTTCAGGATTACCAGCTAAGTTATTAATACTGGTGTTAAACGTGGAGCTTGCACTCGAACGGTCTACAAAACTTACACGTGCAGGGTTATATAGGAAACCAACGCGAATATTACCTCCAGATTGACCCCCATCTTGATTATTTTCTGGGTTTACTTGACGGAATGTATACGTTGGTCCACCTGCTGCTTGAATTGCTGCAATCAAAGTATTATAAGTTTGAGCAGCATCAACTACACCATTGTTAGTGGAACCATTACTATCTTGGATTTCCTCTAAACTTATGATGTCGGGTGATTTGAGATTGTTAACTATATTATTTGCTAAAGCTGTAAATTTCCCACTTGCTACATCTGTATCCCCATCTGCATCGTTAGGGTCTAAGTTCTCAACGTTGAATGCAGCAACTGTAAGGTTATTTGCATTACCTGTTAAGTTAGTAGTTTCTTTAGTCAGAGAACCAGGTGAAGTAACGTTAAGTGAAGTGGGGAGAACTTCGTAGTTATTGAAATCATAGCTAACTACACCTGTGATTGTACCAAAGGTGGCGCCGACATTTACTACAGGAGAAGTGCCACTTGTAAATAAAGTATCGTCGATTTGAATACGTTCTGGATTAAAGTCGTTAGGAGAAATTAAACTGCCACCGCGCGAAGTTCTTCCTGTAGCGTTGGCGCCATTATCTGCTAGAATCCAAATTTCACCAAAATCATTAGTTGGACTTGTCGCAACAGCATTATTAACTTGGACAAGCATTCCTTCCAAACTTTCGTAGAAGTCAATACCTTCTGTTACTGAGTCAAAGTCTCCACCCGTTTCTACATTACCTGGATTCGCTGCTGTAAAATCATTTTGGATAAATGTATTAGGTATCGCGCGACCGTTTGCACCAAGAACAGTAGGAGTAATTGTTCCGAGAGATGCAATTTGTGTAACTGAGGCGCCGGAAGCACTAGCATTAATTTGGGTAGTAGTTAAGTTATTGGTATTGTTACCCGGTCGAAACTCATTGACTCTTCCGGTTACTCTTACAGATTGTCCTACAGTTGGTGTAGCAGTAGTTGAACTACCCAAGAAAACAAAAATACCTTCAGAAGTAGCATTATTGTTGTCGGGGTTTGGGTCTTGCATCCAAAACCCACGACTTGAACCAGTGAGAACACCCGTTACAATACCTTCGACGTTATTTACCGTTTGATTAACTAACGGTGATATCTGACTACTACCTTGAATATCGTGAATGCGGATGCTAGTAAAGTCATTATCGGTAATACTAATATTTTGCGAAGTTGTACTACCAAGCTTGGCACCTGCCGAGGGATTATTTATAGATATAGTCGCTGTTTCTGTACCTTCGGAAGTAGCATCATCAACAACGGTAAAGGTTGCTGTACCTGTAGTTTGTCCGTCAGGAATTGTAATGCGGGTAGTGTTGAGAGTATAGTCACCTGTAGTAATACCTGTTCCTGCTACACTTAAATCAACAGTTTGGGCGCCGGATACAGGACTGGATGCTGTTGCTGTGATGGTAATTGCTGTTTTATCTGTTTCGTTAGCTGTGTTGGAACTAACAGATAAATTAATGGTGGGAAAAGTTACGGTTACTGCGTTGCCAAGAAATACAACGTTATCAAAGCGTAAAGTACCTGTACCAGCGTAGTTAGATGTAGGGGTAGACGCGCGATAGTTACCTGTGGTTGGGTCGAAAGCTGCAACAACACGAAACGCTGCGTTTGGATTATTATTCAGTTGTGTTATTCCGCTAAAGTCAACGCTACGGTTAAACCATGTATCGCCATTGTTTGCTGTAAAGGTTTGAAAGTCAATAAAGTTGGTGCCGTCTATGGAGTACTGTACAACTTCAGTATTTGCTGATGTGTTGCTGTGACGGATATCAAAGTTGAAGTTAATACCTGTAAAACCAAGAGTAGCAAGATTAAATTGTACTCCCTCTGCTTTATTATCTGTACCCAAGCTAGGGTAACTGGTTGTGTTCCAACCTGAGTTATCTGCTTCACTCCCCAAACCTGCTGCAAAAGTCGCGGTTGTTCCTAGTAAAGTAGCGGTTCCTGTTCCTGCAACAGGGTTTGCAGTTCCTGTGTTAGTTGTATTATCGGGTGTCGGTGAGTTGAAATTCCACTGAGTGATAGTTGTTGCCATATTATCCTTGGGGTTGAAGTTTAATTAAATAACCACAAAGAACACAAAGGACACAAAGAAGTAAGAAACTTTGCGTTAAAGCTTATATTGATGATTTATTGAAAGCTTTTTTCCTTTGCTGTTTTTGTTGTGCAGAAAATTATTTCAGTATCAGTCGGCGCCTAACTTTAAATATTTCAAGTAAATACACCCATACGCGATACTTTTATGTAATTTTTTTATGGTAAAGGCGCCAGTCCCTACTATTCAGTATATGGGCAGTAGATTAAGATACCATTAATAAAGTTGATTATGATGATTCTGTAAAGTTCTGGCAGCGGATACAACGGATGTAACGGATAAGTTTTTTATATTAATGAGATTTTAGTTTTCTTTGTGTCCTTTGTAGTTATTGTTTTAACCCACCAAATTTAATTATGTGGACTAAAATGCACTGTTTTATATCATTGATTTTAGCGGTATTATTTTTTACCACAGTATAGCAGTCCTATATAAGTTGTAAAAATTATATCCGCGTAGAGACGCGATTAATCGCGTCTCTACAACGTGCAAATTTTACAAATGATTTAGGATTGCTATAGTTGGAGTTTTTACTTATTTGATACATATATAATACAACTAAATGTTACTTTCCAATTAAGGCTTTAAATCTAGCATCATTTTTTATACTCGCAAATGCAGCGTCATTTATTGCTTTTCTAGGACACTCGAAACGATTGATATTTATTGCTTTTTGTAGAGTATCGAGTGCTAAGTCGATATTGTTTAGCAAAGCAAGACAGCGAGCTTTGTTGTAATTTAATTGATAGTCATATGCGTGAAAAGATGGATGCAAGTTAACAACTTCGTTAAAAGATGCCAAAGCTTCTTCTAAAAAGCCTAAATTCATCAATATAATGCCTAAGTTATACCATGCTATATAATAGTCTGGTTTATATTTTATCGTTTGATTATAACAATATATTGCTTCTTCAGAACGCTGCAACTTTTCCAAAGATATGGCTTTGTAATACCAAGCGATGTATTCATCTTGCTTAATATCTATAATTTGTGTATAAATTTCTATCGCTTCTTCATAACGTCCTGAAGTCCGAAGTTGATTGGCAAGCGGGCACCTTTGAAGAACGAAAGATGTGTTACGGCTTGTTTGTGCTTCTTCAAAACGTTCTAATTTGTTGAGTGCATAACTACGATTTTGCCAAGCTACAAAATAATCTGGATTTTCTTCTATTGCTCGGTCATAAGAAGCTACAGCTTTCTCATAATCACCAAGTCTTTCTAGCGCCAGTCCCCGATTATTCCATGTATCATAATATCGTTGAAGCTCAAGAGATTTATCGTAACTGCTAATGGCATCTTGATAACTACCTAAGTCAAGAAAAATATTTCCCCGCGAATACCATACTTCAGAGTCGTTTGGCTGAATTTCTAAAGATTTATCAATACTCTCAAGCGCTTCTGTATATCTGTTTAACCGATGCAGAATATTACCCCGAACTCGCCAAAGTTCAGCGTCATCATATACTAATTCTAAAGCTTTGTCGTAACAAGCAACTATTTTTTCATCAAAGCCTAACTGTTCCCATGCATCTGCGGCTCTACGATAATAAGTAATCGCTTTTTTATTAAGGTTTAACAAATGTAAAGCCTGAGCAGCCTTTTCGCAGTTTAAAGCAGCTTCTTCGTAGCGGTTTAATTCCCAAAGTAAAGTATCTAATAATTCGTAAGCAGCATCCAAATCAGGCTTTAATTCCCATGCTTTACACAGACTGACTACTGCTTCTTCATATCGCCCTAATTCCTCAAAAGCTAGACCTCGCTTATACCAAACCTCATAATTGTTAGGTTGAATTTTTAACACTTGGTCGAATGCAACAATTGCTGCATCGTAGTGTTCTGAATCCATTAACTCCAGACCACGATTTAACCAACCCAAATAATTATTATTGCCATCTGCTGATGGTTCTCGTTCATATTCGCTCTTATTTAACGACATTGTGTAGTACAGTAGCATCGACGGTCAACATCAATTCTAACTAATACCACAAGTTATATGTATGGTAGGCGCCAACAAGTGCCTACCCACAAAACTAGTAATTTTTTATTAACTCACGAAAACGCGCGTCCGAACGAATATCATCAAAATCAGCTTCAGTAAGAGCTAGGTGACGATATTGATTAGGACTTAGTTCAATTGCTCGCTGTAAACACTCAACAGTTGAATTAACGTCTTCGAGTTCAGCATGGCAGCAAGCTTTGTTGTACCATGTCGTATCGTCATGGGGTTTCAATTTCAATGATTCGTCATAAGATGCAATTGCTGCAGTAGCATCTCCCATCTCGTACTGTAACCAACCGCGACTGTACCAAGCGTTCTCATCGCCTGGGTTAAGTTTAATTACAATGTTGTAGCAAGCCAGCGCATCTTCGTAACGTTCTAGCTGTTCTAATACATTACCGCGATTGTACCAAGCAAAATCATCCAAATAGTTTATCCGCAAAGCGTTTTCAAAACACATCAAGGCTTCTTCGTACTCTTCGAGTTTGTCGCAAAGTACTGCACCAAGACTTATCCAAGCATCTTTATAGTCAGATTTAATTTTCAATGCTTGTCTATAAGCTTCCACAGCATCTTCATAGCGTCCCAAATCATCTAGTGCTTCAGCATGGCAACACCATAATATGTGATTGTCAGTTTGTGTTGGTTTCTCGTAAGTATTGTAAGCCAACATATCAGAACGTCCATCACCAGCATTCAGCATACTTATCGCCCTACTTTTATACAAAAATTTACCTAACTCAAAAGAGTAGGATTATACATTGGTTATTATGTAAATAAGACTTATTTTGAGATTTTATAAGCCTTCTTTATCAAAGCATCGCGTGTTTAAAAATACCTTTAGATTTAATTTGTCAGCACCCCTCGTTTGAAGGATAAATAACCCTTATCAAGAATACTGTGGGTATACCCATCACTCTTGAGGAGCGAGTATTGCTTTTTTCCAGGCGCCGTGGGAAAGAGGGAACACATCAGTAAAGGTAATTCGATACTTCGAGTTGAACTAATATTGTTAACTTCAGTCCTTCAAACAGTAGTTCCGGAATTTTTGACCTTCTCTACGCTAATATAAACAAACGTTGATATTATGTCGCGATTGCTGCACCGCTGTCTGTATTTATTTTAACAACCAGCAATTAACCTATGTATGATTAATAACGTCGCATAAATTGTCACCAGTAGCTTATAAAATTATTATTAAGATTTGAGATAATTTTAGTAATGATTAAAGGAATGATTAAGTTGATTTCGCCACTCCGTAGTTAACAGCTGTAATTTCGGATTCAACCATCTATCAAACTGCGGATAAATTGGTAATCGCGGTTTGAGGCGCCAGTTTGTGCTGCTTAATATCTGTTCTAAGTCATGCTTCTTAAGATGGGGATAATCTGGATTTACTTCGTCTATGGGGCTTATTCCGCCTAAATCTCTGGCACCTGCTTCGATACAAGCGAGTAAACACTGGGAATCTGGAACTAAATTTGGAGGAATTTGAATAGTTATGTCAGTAGGTAGTATTTGCCGCGCTTGAGCTATTACATACGGTAGTTGACACCCTTCAAAAGAAAGTGCGTGAAAAGTTTGCTGACTTCCGGGGCTGTGAGGTTGTAGGATTACTTCTTGGATATGGTGGTAACGCCGATGAATTTGAGCAATTGCCGTTAATGTATCCCACCAATCTTGTTCTGTCTCACCAATTCCCAATAGTAACCCTGTTGTGAAGGGTATTTTTAACTGACCCGCCCACTCTAATTGTTGCAGCCTCACAGATGGTAACTTACTTGGCGCCTGCTTATGTACAGTTTTCAATAATTCAGGGGTTAACTGTTCCAACATCAAACCCATAGAGACATTAACTTGCTTTAGCAAAAGCATTTCATCAAAACTCAATGGACCGACGTTAGTATGTGGTAAAAAGCCCATACTAAGCGCCAATTCACACAATTGATAAATTCGTGCAAACCATTCTTGGCGCCGTGCAGATTGAGGATGAACTTCACCACTGAGTATCAATATTTCGCATATATTTTGAGTGTGTTTCTGACTTTGTAATTGCTCAAATATGTTATAAGCAAGCTCTAAACTCATCCAAGGACTTTTACCAGGGTCAGCACGGAAGTTACAATAAGTACATCTATTAAAGCACTCGTAAGTAGGAACAATAGTATAAGCAGGACTGTAAGTAATAATCGAGGAAAGCATTAAGGTAGGGTGCGTGACGCTATAACAATTCTGAAACAAAAATAATAATCTAGTAGCGTCACGCACCAGACTTTTTAAGATTCTAACCACATCATATCCTGCTGCTTGGCGTAAATGCTTTTGAGATGCTTCTTGACTGTATTAATCGTAATATACAGTCGCGCGGCTATTTCCTTATATGAAAGATTTGCTTTACGCAGTAACCAAACTTGGGTTTCGCGCTGCGTCAGACCATATTTTTGAGCGTCTCGGATTGCTATACTCTGGTTCGACTCGTTACAATCCTCCAAAGTGACTATCATATATTCTTCGTCGTTATCATCTAACTGCAACCAGCGCGCGCGAATACGTATTTTTTTCAAGTTCTTCTCGACTTCAAACTCCATAAATATTTTTTCATTAGGGAAAATTTCGCGACTTTCAATTAATGACTCACAAACATCCTCAATTTCCTTGGGTATGGATTTTTCTAAGTGTTTTTCAGGCGCCAGTTGGTTACATATTTCCCGTGCGTACTCATTTACGTGAAGTAATTTTAATTCGGGTGTCAGTATTAATATCCCATCTACGAAACCTTCTATCACAGCCTGCAATAAATAAATATGTGGTACTGGCTGTAACTTCATATAATTTTCATTAAAAATCTTACTTTTGGTAGATGCAGTGATATAATTACTGTTAATCTGATTTGGAATCATGATACGTCTCCTAATTAAATTAATTTTTCAGAGGCTCGTTCAAAAATAGCTGGCAGTCAATCAACTAGCTGCATTGTTGAATAAGAGTACCTGTACACGCAATGACAGCGTAGTAAGCAGGACAATTACCCTGAAGTAAGTTGATGTGGGTTGAATTTTGCAGAATTGAAGTGAAGCAGACTGAAGTTTTTAGAGTACGATGGTTCGTAATTACATCGAATCAATTTATCTACCAATTTCGATGAATCCTGATAATCTCAACGAGTGGTTTGGGCTGTCTCTCCAGCACAAGTATGTTTCTCAGCTACAAGGACGGGTTGGTTTAACACGTCGTCGGGCTGAATATTTCGTGAAGTTATGGGCGTATTTGTTACTGAAACAGCAGTATGAATTGGGCAGGCGCCTTCAACCAGTAACCAAGCTTGCTTTACCTGAAGGTTTTGTGGCGTGTACACATCGGGAAGCGCAGTCAGTATTTTATGGAGACTCAGACCGAGGAAGTGATAGAGCAGCAGGGATGATGATTGATAAGCTTGTTGGGTTGGGGTTAATCGAAAAAAAATTTGATGGTAACAATATATGTATTCGCGTAAAACCCTTATTGCCGAATCTTAATAGCGTTGTTGATAATAGTACAATTGATTTATTTCCAGATGCCTTCAACCCGCGAGTCGATACTATCCCTGTAGCTACATTCGTCGCGCGGTATTACAACTGGATTGATAGTAAATATGCTGTTGTTCCGCATCGAATCGCGCGGATTTTACGCGAGTGGGCAGTAACGTATCCAAAAGGAATGCGTGTGCTACGACGTAGTGATACTCAAAACGCCGTTGCATTCTACATGTTGTATCCTGTAGCTAAAGAATCGGAAGGCAACTTTTTTATTTCACCGCGAAAATTTTTATATTTAGGCATAGATGTAGATATAGATGTTGACCCAATGAAGATGGCGCCACCTCAAGATGTTAACTGCACTGCAATAAACGTCCGAGGGTGGCAAATCGATTTTCCGTATAAAACCAAAGACAATATAGATATGCTTCTCAGGGATGCTCAAAACACTTTAGTACAAATGCAATATGACTATCCCAACCTTTGCGACATCTATATAATACCCTTACATCCAGAAGACCAACAACTTGCATATGCTCTTGGATTTCAGGATATAACCCAAGACCCGCAAACATCACTAAAGTGGCTGTACATAGCACTCGACAAATATTTAGCCATCAACATTGAGCAACATCTTTCCAACCTCAACTGAAAATGAGTCTTACCGCTAATAGCTCGGAAATGGCGCCATGAGTCTTTACTACTGTAATTGCTTAACATTCAGTTACAATTCACGTAAAATCAAGCTTCCATCTAACCCTATAGCCGTATAGTCTGTATACCCAAGGTATGAAGCTTAACCTCTTCACCTCCAAATATCACGACTTATAAGACTTAAAACCCTTACAGTGCATACATCTAAGCTCAAATATATATTAATTATTAAAGTGCTTTACAAAATGAAATAGTTACATTAAGATAAGTAACATCAGGTAAAAAACCTATCTGATTAATTCATCACATAAAGCAATCATAAAGACATGACCGCAACCTTACAAAGACGCGAAAGCGCTAATGTGTGGGAACAGTTCTGCCGCTGGATCGCTAGCACCGAAAACCGCCTTTACATTGGTTGGTTCGGCGTACTAATGATTCCTACCCTGTTGGCAGCAACAACCTGCTTCATCATCGCATTTGTAGCAGCACCTCTAGTTGACATCG